>JAQBTG010000002.1 GCA_027624955.1 Pseudomonadota bacterium | reverse complement strand
TACGCCGCTTAATATCTTGAACTAGGTGGGCCAAATCCTCCTTTAGATCAGGCCGTAGATTGTTCCAAATTATATGACGACGGACAGGCGCACCGAGTTGCCGCGGCACATCGGCGCGTCTTGACTTCATCTCCGGACTGCTCGAGCAAATCTCCTCATGACGCGCGACAGAATTGGCGGGATATTTGCGCTTTTGCTAGTCACTGCGCTGGCGGCATGCGCCGCGCCCAATGTGGACCGGGCAGCTGCTGGCTTCGACAACAAAGCCTATTGCAGCGATGTGAACCGATGCCACGGCAAAAGCGCGATCGAGGTGGCGCCTGAAACCACGGGCGCCGGACTGTGGGGCAGTTTCTTCGGCGCGTATCACGGGCTTTACCTGGGCTTTACCGTGAGCGGCAAAGCTGAGGGCATAATTTTTGGCGCCATCGTCGGCACAGGCGCCAGGATCGGCATGGGCGCCGTCGAATCCATCAGAGAATTTAAGATGCGAAGTTGCGACATGTTTGCGAGTGAAGGGCTATTCAGTTTCCTGACGCGCCGCCGGATTGTCGCCGCCGGCACAACAGCTATTCACCAAGCGCCTGAACACCGACTTGAGTGAGGACCTGGCGAGCTTACCGCGCTCCATCATCAACTTTAGATGCGGGTAATATCCCCACCAACCAGGCACCGGCCCGGCAAATGATTTCACCGGCGGCATGGTGAAAGGCGGTTCTTTCGGTGGATAAGAAAATATCCGTTGCCGGTTCTCGGCACATGCTGAAGGCGCGGCAAATAAGGCCCGTAGAGTCACCACGAACAATTGTTACGCCGCAATCCGCCTCTCCCTCGACGATAGTGGGCCGGCAGCGCTGGTTTCTACCGGCCCATAAACGACTGTCTTAGGACCTACTTGCCCGGTTGTGGAACGATCCGAATGTAGGGCTTGAGTGACTTCCAGCCGCCCGGATATTTCTCCTTGGCCTGCGCGTCGGAAACTGCTGGGACGATGATGACGTCATCGCCCTGCTTCCAGTTCACCGGCGTCGCGACCTGATGTTTGGCCGTCAGCTGGCATGAATCCAGTAGTCTCAGCACTTCATCGAAGTTGCGCCCCGTGCTCATCGGGTAGGTGAGCATGGCTTTGACCTTCTTGTCCGGTCCGATCAGGAACACCGAGCGGACGGTCGCATTGTCAACCGGTGTGCGCCCTTCGGAGGTATCGCCGGCGTCCGCCGGAAGCATGTCATAGAGTTTCACCACGTTCAGCGCGGGATCGGCGACCAGCGGGTAATTCACCTTGTGGCCCTGCGTTTCCTCGATGTCGCGCGACCATTTCACGTGATCACTGACGCCGTCGACGCTGAGGCCAAGGATCTTGCAATTGCGTTTCTCAAATTCCGGTTGCAGCCCGGCCATATATCCGAGTTCGGTGGTGCAAACCGGCGTGAAATCCTTGGGATGCGAAAACAGAATCGCCCATCCGTCACCAATCCAGTCGTGGAAATTGACGGTGCCTTGCGTCGTCTCTGCCGAAAAGTCGGGCGCTACGTCGTTAATTCTTAGTGCCATAGTTTCGTTCTCCTGTGATTTTTTCCTGGCGGCGACTATATGGCATTAATCCCCGCCGGTCGCCAATGTTTGTGCCGGGAAAACCTGAGGCGGGCCGACGATATAATGTGCCGGGGGATCGCAATCACGTCTTCCGGCGCCCGCATAGCCGCCAGGGAGCAGGCGCACCATCCTCGGGGGCGGCGAAATGTTGCGATCTTGGCGCCGGCTGAGAGTAAGTTATTGCACCATGACGGGCGGACACGCACATCATCGCAAGAATGAACGCCGGGTCGCCTGGGCGGCGGTGCTCACCGGGCTTTTCATGCTTGGCGAAATCGCCGGCGGGATTATTTCCGGTTCCCTGGCGTTGCTCGCCGATGCTGGCCACATGCTCGCCGATTTCATTGCCTTGGCAATGGCCTGGGCAGCCTTCCGCGCCGCGCGCCGGGCGTCGGATTGGCGGCACAGCTTCGGCTTCGACCGCTTTCAAATCCTCGTCGCGTTCGTCAATGGGCTCAGCCTGTTCGCCATCGCCGGCTGGATCATCTTTGAAGCGATTGGCAGATTGCGCACGCCCAATGAAATTCTCGGCGATACCATGCTGGCCTTCGCCGCCGTCGGCCTGATGGTGAACATCGCCGCATTCGTAATCCTGTCCGGCGGCCTGTCCGACACCGAGCGCGAAAATCTCAACATCCGCGCCGCGGCGATCCATGTGATGGGCGACCTGTTGGGGTCCGCTGCCGCGATCCTCGCGGCGCTTGTCATATTATTGACCGGTTGGCTGCCGGCCGATCCGATTTTGTCCGTGCTGGTAGCGCTGATAATTCTCAGAAGCGCCTGGTTGGTGGTGAAAAAATCAGGCCATATTCTACTTGAAGGCGCGCCCGAGGGGCTCGATACGCAAACCGTCGCCGCCGATCTTACGTCGCATATTGCGGAAATCATCGCTGTGCATCATGTGCATGCCTGGTCGATCACGCAGGAACGGCCGATGATGACCCTTCATGCCCGAATCGCGCCCAAATCCGCCAGACTTGACGCGTCGCCGGACCGCGCCGGCGAGGTGGTTGCCGCAATAAAAAGCCGCCTCAAGGAACGCTTTGGTGTGACCCATGCCACGGTCGAAATTGAATACAGCGATTTGGACTAACCATCTAGATTCATCGTTAACGAAATGAAAACAAAATCTATTCACTATTCATGCCATCGCTGAACTACACAGGCGAAATCTTTGAAAGAGAGGCGCCCATGCAGGCCATGGCACACACGGACGAGCGCCGCGACCATCAACGCGAGCTCGACCCAACCAAGCAGCTTTCAATCTTGATCGACGGCGAAACGATATCGACCGAGAATTGGTCGCTCGGCGGGTTTCGCTCCTACGGTTTATTTCAATACGACAAGAAAGACCACTTTACCGGTGTCGTGGTGGGGTCGGGCACGCGGCCCGACATCCCATTCGTCGGCAAGGTTTTGCGAGTTGACGAAGATGGCGCGCGCGTCGTGAAGATGGCCGAAATCAAACTCGATCATCTATTGTTGCTGGAGGCACCTATTTCCGGTTAATCCGGCTTTCCCGTCGGACTAAGCTCTGGCCTAAACCCCCGGCTCAAACCAGGGGATTATCGCCACTCATATAGACGGTCACCTTCGAAAAACGGCCGTCGCGCACAACGAAAAAATTGCAGTTTCGCATCGCCACTTCACTGCCATCTGCAAGATTGTTGCGGGCCAGGAATTCGGAGGCGATCACCTGCTTGTCGACGTCCACGACATGGCCATAATCGCCATGATAGATCACCGGCGTATCGCGCATGAAATCGCCAAACATGCGGCGGATTGCATCATGCCCACGATGCGTAACGTGGGCGGTTTGCACAGTCAGCTCCGCATCTTCCGTAAAACAATCGACGGCGGCGTCTAAATTCTTGTTATCCACATTGTAGAAATAGGATTTTTCCACCAATTCAATCATCTGTTCGGCGGCCAATTTGGCCATCTAGCGTCTCTCCCTGAAGCGTGAGTGGTGCCGGCGCAGAATGTGGGATAGCGTGCCTCGGCGCAACAACACATGCGCCCAATTTGCCATTTTTACCGATCCGCCAAGGCGCAACGATATGCCCGGCTCACTTTGGAATTTCTCCCTAGAAACTTACCGGCGTCCGGGCGTTCAAGATGCCTGTTTGGAATTGCAGGATGGCGTGGGCGCCGACGTGAACATGCTGCTCTATTGCTGTTGGCGCGGTGGTTTTGCCGACGGCGAGATGCGCAAATTGCTCGCATATTTGGCGCCTTGGCAGAGCGACGTCGTACACGGACTCCGCAGCGTACGGCGCACCCTAAAACCGATGGTTGCGGAATTGGGTGAGCTGTCCAAACCGGCCTCCAGCTTGCGCACAAAAATTGCCGCTCTCGAACTCGAAGCGGAAAAGCTGCAGCACGCCATGTTGTCGCGTCACAGCCTCGAACATGGCGAGACCAACCCACCCTCGCCACAAGCGGCCGTCCAAAATCTCTCGCAATATTTCAAGCTGCTAGAGAAAGCACCGGGGGGAGAGGTACAGGATATGCTCAAAACGCTGGTCGTGGCGGCATTTCCAGACGGTGTCGAGGACGACATTAAAGCGGACTTGCGGCGCGCATTAGGCGTTGAGGATTGAAGGACGTACAATTCGGCGACCAGCAAACGTAAAAGAATATCATTTCAGCTTTAAATCCAGGGAGAACGAGCTATGGCCGCATACGTGATAGCCAACATCGAAGTAACAAACCCGGGTCTCATGGGAGAGTATGCCGCCAAAGCCAAACCCACAGTTGAGGCACATGGCGGCAAGGCCATCGTGCTCGGCGCTGAAGCGGACGTTGTTGAAGGAGATTGGCGGCCGAACAGACTCGTCGTCATCGAATTTCCCGATATGGCGGCGGCGAAGGGCTGGTACAACTCAGCGGAGTATCAAGAAATCTTGCCCATGCGCCTCGAAGCCTCAAACGGTGATTTTGTCATGGTTGAGGGCGCCTGAGACGGCGCCTGCAATGGCGGCGGTTTCGACGAACGCCAAGGTCCGCCGACCTGCCAAGACATAAAACCAAGAAATAGAAAGGGCGGGACGTCGCACCATCGCGAACCGTCCCGCCAAGTTTCGCGGTTACCGTTCTGAGGGGGCTAGAACTTCACACGCGCCCCGACGCCTCCGACCATAATATTTTCGGTCAAAACGTTGGGAATGTCCGCATCGTACTGGCGCACTACGGCGAAGAGTTCCGCGCCCAGCTTGTCGATCTTCTGCACCGCCGCCATTGAAACAACAGTTCCGCTATCATTGTTGACCTTCTGGTCGTTGGTTTGGCTGTAGTCGATCGAGATGGACGTCTTGCCGAGGCTCGTTGCCTTGAACTGTTGGCCGAGTTTGGCGAAGAAAAAATCCTCATCATTCCGTCCAACTGTTTGATTGTTTAGCGCCGAATAGGCGAGCGTGAGATTGGTTCCGAACGGCAGCATGACCGAGCCCGACGCGCTATAGCCGTCGATCAGGCTGGTCGAGCCGGCATCCCAATAGGCGCCGGCGAGAGCGACCTCGGTGCCGTCGAATTTCTTGGCATAGCGCAGCGCGACATCCCATTCGTCTCCGTCCACCCAAGAAGTCGAAAGCTTGGCGCCGGAGAAACTCGGTGAATCATAGCGCAAGCGATCATCCCGACTGAGGCCGTCGTGATTGTTGAACATGTCGCCGATGGTGGTCCCTGCGCTGGTGCCCTCTGTGCCGCTCCGCGTGAAGTTTATTTTCTTACCGAGTGTGGCCAGTTCAGATTTCGAAGCAAGGGCCGTGCCGGATAGATCAGTTTCGGCGGTGCCATTTGAAGCGCTATCGCCCTGGCCTAAAGACAGTTTGCCGAATTCTGCGCTTGCCAGGAAAAGTTCCAACTTGCGTTCGGTAAAACTATCGCTGCCGATCACGGATGCGCTCTGGTCAATGGTCACATCGGCGCTTGAATTTGATTCGAACTGTATCTCTATATTGGTACCGGCCGACCATTCATCATCCAGTTTGGCCTTTCCCTCAAGCCGGATGCGTGTCGAGGAATTGTCATTGTCAGCCTGGAACCAACGCGATTCATCGCCGTCATCGGCATAGAGCGCCATGCGGCTCACTTGCCCCGATATCTTGAGCGAAACATCTTTATTTCCGCTCGTCACGATGTTCAAGGGGGACCCGGCGTCCTCGGTCGCTTTGGCCACCGCCTGCTGATTTTGCACAACCATTTTTTTGAGAATTTGGAGTTCCTGGGAAAGATCCTCGACGCGGTTTTGCAGCGCCTGATTCTCCAATTTCAAATCTGACGTCGCATTATCCGCCATCGCTGGGTGCGCGATGGAGAGTCCCAGTATGGTTGCCAACGACGCCAAGGTGAGGACGGCACGGTTCGCCCTCTTGGGCCTGTTCACACACGCGCACGCCGTCTTAAACAATTGCATCTCTGACTCCTGATCATAATTTCTGCGCCGATCGCTAGTTTTAATCGGGTCCGTCATCGGCTATTTTCCGGCCCTCGGTGGCAGGAAGTTATCGCCGTTTCGAGACAACAATGTTTCGTCTTGATGACGGTTTCGTGACTCTCAAAGAAGCGTACCGGCGAACAAAAAAAACGCCCGCTCGGCCGAAGCCAGAGCGGGCGTCATCTCTTCGCGCCGGGATGAAATTCGTCGGCCCGGCGCCTTATTAGCCGGCGTCTTACAAGTTCAGCGGCGTGAAAGACAATGCGGCATTGCGCATCGCTTCCCGCTCGGCATCAGGAAGCGGGATCAATCCCTTGTCGGCAAGATAGCCGTACGCGCCCCACGCATCTTCGCTGGTGAAGGCGCCCAGATATTCAGCAATGCCCGGGATAACGCCGGCATGGGCATTTTTCACGTAGAAATACATCGAGCGCGAAACCGGATAGCTGGCATCAGAAATACTATCGAAGGTCGCTTCGACGCCATTGATCGCGCTGGCCTGGATCTTGTCGCGGTTTTGATCGAGAAAACTGAAGCCAAACACACCAAGAGCATTTGCGTTGGCAACCAGTTTTTGCACGATCAAATTGTCGTTTTCGCCAGCCTCGATAAAGGCGCCGTCTTCGCGGATCGTATGGCAAATCGCCTTGTAGGATTTCTTGTCGGTTTTCTTCATCGCCGCGATTTCGGCAACCCCCTTGCAGCCACCTTCCATAGCGAGTTCGACAAAGGCATCGCGTGTGCCGGAGGTCGGTGGCGGTCCCAGCACTTCGATCGCGCGATCGGGCAGCGCCGGATCGATGTCCGCCCAGTTGCGATAAGGATTCTCGATCAGCTTACCGCCAGCCAGTCCGTTCTCCGGCACCTTGGAAGCTAGGGCCAGCCAAATATGTTGCAGTGTTAAGTTCATGCGCGGGCTCGCCTTCAACCCGGCCATAACGATGCCGTCGAAGCCAATCTTCACTTCGGTGATATCCGCCACGCCATGGGAGGCACAATTTTCAACTTCGGTGGATTTGATGCGCCGTGACGCGTTAGCGATATCGGGGTGCTGAACGCCCACCCCTCGGCAAAACAGTTTGAGGCCACCACCCGACCCGGTGCTTTCGACTACTGGTGTTTTGAAGTTTGTGGTCTTGCCGAATTCCTCGGCCACGGCGGCCGCAAACGGAAATACCGTCGACGAACCGACGATGTGAATCTGATCGCGGGCCTGCGCGGCAGCGCTGATCGCTCCGGTGATGCCCACGGAGCCCGCCAAGATCAAGGCGGCGTGAAGCAGTGCTTTGTACATAAGCTTCTTTCCCTTGCAAAAATTCTAAGACACTCAGACAACCGAACCTGATTGCGCCAGGCGGCGCGGGTTTTCGGCCGGCACGGGAAATTTAATAAGAACTTAAGACAGCTTGGAGACCGTCGCGTGACAACTCTGTTACGGAATCCAAATGCAAGGCGGAGAGTTGACCAACTTCGCCGACTTAGCCTCTAGCATTCGACACAAGCCGCCAAAATAGTTGCCTCACAGCAACTAAAAATTGTGATTTTAGTCACATTATTCATGAAATAATTTGGCTAGCGTTCTTTGTACTCATGGAATCTCTCTGTTCATTTACCAGTGAAAGGTAGCGACCATGTCTTATGCTTCAGGCCACGCCATGCGACGGATTCGACGTATCAAAGCCGCGCCAGGAATGACGGCGGATGATCAAGCGCAAGCAATTCAGAATTTCATCAATTCCGGCCAGGTGAAACGCATCACCTCCGCGGATGTGATCGCCCATCATGACGAAGTCAATGGAAAGAACGGCTTTATGCCTTCTACGGTCCTCACCAGTTAAATCGCCTCGGCCGGAAGGGCAACGCAAGCGCTCCAGGGCCGGCGCTAGGGCGAAACCGCCTGTATGCTCAACCGCTTGCGGAATTCGCGGTCGTGCTTGAGGTGCCATTCGCGGCTCATCGCTTCGCCTCGATTGAGGAAGCGCTCGGCATAGAGCAATCGCCAGGCCCGCCCGCGGGTCGAGCGCGCGCCTTTGCCTGAATTATGTTTCTGCAGCCGCGCTTCCAAATCGGTCGTCCAGCCGACATAAGTGCGAAACCCGCCACCGTCCCCACTCCCCAGCACATAGACGTAACAGGCCATTAAAGGCGACCGTCACAGGGTGGTAGCTGGGAGCGGAAACTGAGGCACCGGGTTAGCCGTCGATCGGCGTGCCGTCGGCGCCGGTTTCACGTTTTTCCCAATAGCGCCGGTCTAGCTCTTGGGTGATCGGGCCCGGCACTGGGCCCTGCATCTTGCGGCCGGCGATTTCCCGCACCGCGAGGGCGCCGCCGGCCGTGCTGCAAGTGAATAATTCATCCGCTGAATAAAGATCGAACGGCGTGAGATTCGCCTCGATACATTCGATACCGGCCTCGGCGGCAATCTCCATGAAAGCCTGGCGGGTGATGCCGCGCAACACCCCCTCGCCCGGCGTATAAACCTTGCCGCCCTTGGCCATGAAAAGATTTGACGCTGGCCCTTCGGCGACATGGCCGCCCTGGGCGAGCCAAATCACATCATCGCAGCCCGCATCGAGCGCCTCGATCTTGGCCAACTGAAAATGCAGGCGGTCGAGGCATTTGTAGCGCGGGTCCAAGGTATCGGGCGCAAAAGCGCGGAGATGGCTAATAAAAAGGCGAATGCCCTCGGCGCGTTTCTTTTCATCGGCGAGGAAGATATAGGGCGCCGGCCAGATGATGATCGTCGGCTCAAACTCGCGCGGGTCCGCGACCACTTTGGACGAGACGCCGCGGGTCACGATAAAGCGGATGGTGGCGTCGCGGAAGCTGTTGCGCCGCATGGTCTCGATGATGGCCTGCCGCCAATCGTCATGGCTCATCGACGTGTTCAACATCGCTGCCCGCAGCGATTGGAACAGGCGCTCGATATGCCCGTCCAATTTATAGATCACGCCTTTCCAGGCCGAGACCACATCGAACACGCCATCGCCGAGCAAAAAGCCCTGATCGAGAATCGAAATCTTCGCTTCGCTCAACGGCACATAATCGCCGTTCATATAAATAATCGGCTGCTCACTCATGGCCCACCACTCCCCTGCTCATTATGTCGCTCCGATGTTATCAGAAATCGCCGCCGCAACGGACCCTTCCCGTGCCGGCAAGCCAACGCGTTTGCGCCTACACCTCACCCCGGTATACGCCGCGCAATTGCTTGGTACGGCCGCGCTTGGTTTTGGTGTCGACGCGGCGCTGTTTGGCGGCTTTGCCGGGTCGCGTCGGGCGGCGGTGAATCGGGCGCTCGGCCGCCTGGCGCAGCAGCGCTACCAGACGGGCCAGGGCATCCGATCGATTTTGTTCACGTGTGCGATAGCGCCGGGCGGTGATGACGATGTCGCCATCTTTGGTCAGCCGGCGGCCGGCCAGGCGGGCGGCGCGGACGCGCATATCCTCGGGCAGGGCCGGCGAACGGGCGAGGTTGAAGCGCAGCTGCACCGCTGTCGAAAGCTTGTTCACATTCTGCCCACCCGGCCCGCCGGCATGGATGAATGTTTCACTGATCTCGGCCGGTTCGAGGGCGATATGCTCGGTAATTTCAATCATCACTTTTGACTGACTGGCTCACAAAAGAACCCGACAAGATTCTTCCAGGCGGAACCGCCCCCGGAATGCTACTTTGCATTCCGGCAAGCGTGACCGCGCGCCCGAGTTAATACGAGGTAGCCAAAAGGGCGCGGACGCACCCGCCCGACGTCTGAGGGCCTAACTAAAGAGCTTTAACGTCGTCCAGCGTTTTTTGCGGCTCCGGCCGCACAGTGTAGTCCGGGTCGATATCGGCAACGCGAACGATGCCGCTTTGGTCCACCACCAGGCGGGCAGGCATCGGCATGGTCCAACTCGGGTCGCCATTGACCTTCGCCAGATCGACCTTAAAGCCGTCATAGACTTTCTTCAGCTCGTCAGAATACGGGAAGCGGAGACCAAGCTTGGCCGCATAATCATTGCGCGGATCATGCAGTATCGGAAAGTCGAGCCCGTGTTTCTTCCGCATGCCGGCACTGTGCTCAGCAATTTGCGGTGTCAGCGCCACCAGTGTCGTGTTGTGGAGTTTCAACTCCTCCACAATGTCACGCAAAGCATACAGCTCTGCATTACAATAGGGTCACCAGTGGCCGCGGAAGAACGTCAGGACGAGCGGCCCATCGGCCAACAATGCCTTAGAGCTAATGGCGCTGCCGTCATCATTGTTGAGCGTGAAATCCGGCAGCTTGTCGCCGGCCTTGATCACGCCCTCCATAATGCCGGACGCGCGCAGCTCGTCTAACGAGCGCCCCATCACGGTTTGCCAGTCCTTGGGTATATTCTTGACGCCGCCGGCCTTAATGTCCGCCAGCTTTTCTGCCAGGCTCATCGTTGTCCTCCTTCAAAATTTGCGCTTCAACCTAGCATGATTGGCGCTAAGAGCCGCAGTGTTTCGTAGCGACCAGCTTCAAGTTCCCTTGAGCGGCATCGCCGCTTGCGGCACCGCGTCCTCGACTTGAATGCCGAGCGTCGCGCAGAACGTGGCGAGCAGCTGGTAGTAACCGACCATGACGGTGAGATCGATCAGGCCTTCATCGCCTAATATGTCCTTGAGGGAATCGATCAGCTCATCAGGCACAGTGTCGCCATTGGCGAGCAGACGGGCAAAACGCAGCGCCGGGCCGGTCGGCGCCGGCTCGTTTTCGATCGCGGCATTGCCGATGATCGGGCGCAAGCGCTCCGGCACTTTATGAATATGATGACGCCACTCGTATTTATTGCCGAGGATGGCCGAGACTTCGCAAATCACCATCTCGCGCAGATCCTCATCCAGCGCCGAATGAAAGCGCACATGCTCTCCAACCGCGGCGACCGCTTCAAGCGCACCCGGACTGCGCCCCATGACGGCGAACATATTCGGCAAAAAGCCAAGCTTCCGCGTCGACATGACGTGATCGAATATTCCCCGCGCCGCCGGCGCCGCCTCGCCTAAGCTCGCTGGCGCCACCACCTGGCGTTCCCGATAACTGGTCATACTGTCTCTCCCCCTCTGGCTGTTTTGCAATATATAACGCGCGACAGTGGGCCGCGCGAGGTGCGGCGCTGACGAATTCGTGACATGCGGTTGTAACAGGCGATTGTTATGCTGTCTCCGCCGTCGGCCGGGTAACTGACTGCCGAGAGCGGGAGGAGGCATGATGCGTTGGATTTATGCGCTGGCGGTTTTGTCGCTGCTCTCCGTCGCGCCGGCATACGCCGATATGGATCGCGGCGAAGCCGCCTTCGAACGCGGCGATTTCGCGACGGCGCTTGATGTTTTCCGCCCGCTTGCCGCATCCGGTGACGCCGAGGCGCAGCATTTTCTCGGCGTCATGTATTACCGCGGCAAAGGCGTGGCGCAGGATTTTGCCGAGGCGGCAAAGCAATTCCGCGCCGCCGCCGAACAAGGCCATGCCCGGGCGCAGTCCCTGCTGGCGGAAATGTACGCCGCCGGTGAGGGCGTTGCACGAAGCCACGAAACAGCGGCGGCGTGGTACCAAAAAGCAGCGGCGCAAGGCCATGAAGTGGCGCAAACCGCCCTCAGCTTCATGTACACCGAGGGGCGCGGCGTAGAGCGGGATTTTGTTCAGGCGCTGAAGTGGAATGCTATCGTCGGCCAGCAGAATCAAATGATCGCCGTCATGTTCCGCAATCACCTCACCTACCGCATGAACGAAGAGGAAATTGCTGAGGCCGACCGACTGGCGCGCGAATGGAAGCCTACGCCCTAGCCACCACCGCCACCAAAAGGGAGGATGCCCGGATGAGGCAACTCGACGTTAGAATCGCGGCGCTCGCGGCCAATTTCTTGATCGCTCTAGTTCCCTTCGCTCCGACCAACGCGGCCGGCGACGGCGGGACCGGCGGCGACGCCCAGGTAACAGGCAGTTATGTCGGCGGCGATCCAACCCTTGCGCCCGGCCAGCGCGCGTTGGACGCAGGCGATTGGCAGGATGCTGCGGAAAAATTTGAGCGCGCAATCGAATCAGGTTCACCGAGCGCCAACGCCTATAATCTGCTCGCCTATTCCCACCGCCGGCTCGGCCAACTCGATCTCGCCTTCAGCAACTATGCCCAGGCGCTGGAATTGGACCCGCGCCACCGCGGCGCGCATGAATATATTGGCGAGGCTTATCTACTGATCGGCGATCCGGACCAGGCCGCGATCCACTTGAATTCGCTCAAGGAAATTTGCCGCAATTGCAGCGAAGCGATGAAACTCCGCAAAGCCCTGGCGCGCCACAAACGAACCACCCAAACCTCGATGCTGGCCGCCAACGGAGAAGCCTGGTAGCCCCCCTTAGAGCGCCGCTAGCGCATCTTCGATCGGCGTATCGCCGGCGAGCACTTCGAAGCAGGCGCCAATGGTGTTGGTAAGGCCGAGGCAGGCGACGAGAATATGGGCGGTGTCGGCGCGGCTGATAGCGCCGCCTTCGGCGACCTCGCCAAGATTCTCGCCGATGCGGACGCGCCCGGTGGCAGCATCGTCGGAAAGATAGCCTGGGCGGACGATCGTCGCATCCAGGCTGCTGGCGCTTAGATGGGCATCGGCGATGGCTTTGGAAGTGAGGTAATGATGCAGTTTTTTCGGCGCACGTTCGAGCGTGCCGGTGGCCATTGCGCTCAACATCACAAAGCGCCGGCAGTTCTCCGCCACACAAGCATCGATCAGCGATATGGCGCCGATTTGATCGACATCGATGGTTTTCTCCGGCCCGGTCTTTGAGCCTGAGCCGGCGGCAAAGATCACCGCGGTATGACCGCGCACGACGTCTGCCAGCGGCCCTTCGAGATCGCCGAGAACGGGCTCTGCGCCAAGCGCCAACATGGTCTCACTCTGGCTTTCAGCACGGATCATGGCGCGCGGCCGATGCCCCGCCGCCAGCAACAAGGGAATGATAAGCCTGCCGGTTTTACCGGTGGCTCCAACGATCAAAACATCCATGCCGTCACCTCGACGCCTGTTGTGGAGCGCGTTTTATTTCACGGCGTCGTAGCGGTCGTGTTCGGGCTCCGCCACCTAACGCGTGAGAGTGATTAGGCCCGCATCGCCGCCGGCATGACGTCGCCGCCTTCGACGATCAGTTCCTTGTCGAGCCACAGGTTGCAGTTCTGCATCGGCAGATCGAGGTGGCACGGCGTGTCGTTGTCGCCGCCGAACTCGGTATCGGGGCCGAGCGAAAATAGCACATTGCCGTAATGCGCGCGCCCATCCATGCCAATGCCCGGCAGATCGGGGTTCCACTCGCATTTCTCGTTGAGGCCCCAGCCGATGTGGGAGACCGCATAGGCGCGCGGGTCGTTATAGCCGTCCATGAATTGGCGTAGCTCCGCCGCCTGCTTACCGCCGTTGATCTCCTTCACCCAGCCGCCTTTGATGACGTATTCAATCGGCTCCTCAACATAGCATTTGAGCGGGAAGACGATGTCCCCCGGCGCCATCACGACCCGCCCGTCAACGCCGTTCTCGGCGGCGAGCGAGGCGATGAAGCCGCCCGGCCAATGGTCCCAACGACCAGCCTGGGTGGTATAGCCATATTCGGTGAGCATCGGTTTGTCACCGAGGCGATAGGTCACGTCGCTGCCCGCCTCATTGGTGAAGCGCAGCGTCTTGGCGGCGGTGAATTTTTCCTCGGCCGCCTCGACGCGGCGGCGCAACGCGGTGCTCGGAAACAGGCGTTCCAATATCTCGACCGGCTCGACGATTAGCAGAATGCGCGTGCCGGCCTCCTGCATGGCGATTTGTTCATGGCTGAACAGCAGCAGCATATGGTCGACCACCATGTCGGCGTCCTTGCAGCGTTGCAGGGCTTCGGGGTGGCGCGACAGCGGATTTTCGCCGAGATTGGCGATGCGGTAGCTGGCGTCCTGGGCATCCTCGGAGGGTATATTGACGTCGAGCGCCTCGGCGCCGAGCGACGAGATGGCGCTTAAAGAGGCAGCCCGATATTCGGGCAGAAGACTGCCTTCAGAAAGAACGGCCACGCTTTGCCCGGGGCCGATTTCACAAAGCTCGAAATTGGCGCGGAAGAGAGCTGTCACATCGCTTTCACTGGTCATGATGAGTTCCTTATTCAGCGGCCTGAAAGGATTTGGTATAGCCGCCGTCGCGCGCTGCGCCATGTGCGGCCTCGGCTTGTTTCAGCGCTTCGCGGCTGTCTTCGTGGCGGCGCGCCCGCGCGCCATCGTCTTGTTGCAGCAAACGGTCGAGATAATAGTTCAGCAGATGGTGAATGGCGCGCTCCAACTTCACCGTCGGGCCGGGAACATAACCGCGCGATCCGACGCCGTTTTGCAAGGATTCCAGCATCCCCAAATCCTCGGTGGCGACGAGTTTGATAAAGTCGCCGTAAATCTTGTTCTTTTCTGCAAATCCCGGCGTGTCGAAATATTCCGCCGGCAGCTGGGTGTATATCGTCACGCGCGTGGTTTTCTCATCGATCGGATGGGCTACCCAGGGCTGGATGAGGTCATGGCGGCCGAACAAATTCATCGTCGGGCGGATCCATGTCGTGCAGGCGAACAGCTCCTCCACCTTGCCGCGTAGCCACGGCATGGTGCCAAACAAGGTCACGCCCTTCGGCGCCATGGTGTAGCTTTCATAGGTCGCGTTGTAGCCGCTCTTCTGCAAGTTAAAGCGGAAATTGGCGACCGGGAAATGGCCGCCGAAGGATTCTTTGTGGATGACGCCGACGTGATACATGTCCATCAGATTTTCCGGCACGAACTTCCAATTGCACGGCACATCGACCACGAATTTATGCGACACCCGGGTGTTTTCCGGCTGCAGAAAAGCGGCAAAATCGCGGATCCCGTCTTCGTCCAGATAATCTCCAAGGCTCTGACAATCGGCATCGAAATTGATGAAAATATAGCCGCCCCAATTGTCGATCTGCACGCGCGGCAGGCGGCACTCTGCAACGTCGAAGGCCTTCAATTCCTTGACATGCGGCGCGCCCATCAATTTGCCTTCGAGATCATAGACCCAGGCGTGATAGGGGCAGGTGAATTTGGCGAGATTTCCCTCACCGGTCGCCACTTCGACGCCACGGTGGCGGCAAATGTTGCGAAACGCGTTCATCTCGCCTGAATTGCCACGGCATATCAGCAGGGGCTCGCCGGCGATGCGGAGTGCGGCGTAATCGCCGGCATTGGGAAATTCCTCGAGACGCCCAACGCACAGCCAATCCTTCATGAAGATGGTATCGATTTCGTGCTGAAACAGCTCGGGCGAGGTGTAGAACCAGCCTGGCAAATGCTTTGATTCCAGCAGGCTGGCGCGGGTTTGCGCGACCTCCGCCAGAATTTTCTCGTCGACCTGAAAACCGTGTGCCGGCATCTTCGACCCCCCCTGCAAAACTCGATGAATGATTACCCTAAGTTAACAAGAGCCGGATCGGTTTGTCATCCAAACAAGATTCGGGGGTTTGGCACAAGAAAAACCCTCCGGGCGGATTTGCCCGGAGGGTCGTGTCGCCTATGAATTTTTCTGCGGTTCAGGCGGCGCGAATTTCGCTAAGAAAACCTCCGACCTCTTTGCGCAGCAGAGCGGACTGTTCCGACAATTCACTGGCCGCGCTCTTCATCTGCACGGCGGCGGAACCGGTTTCCTGCGCTGCAGCATGTACGCTGGTTATGTTCGACGCGACTTCTTGAGTGCCGACGGCGGCCTGTTGGACGTTGCGCGAAATTTCGCCGGTCGCGGCGCGCTGCTTTTCGAAAGCCGCGGCCACCATCGTCGAGGTTTCGCTGATGCTGCCAATCATGACACCGATGCCGCCGATAGCAGTCACCGCGTCCTCGGTCGCGCCTTGTAGTGTGGCAATCTGCGCGCCGATCTCCTCTGTCGCATTGGCGGTCTGGTTGGCCAGGCTTTTCACTTCGGACGCGACCACTGCAAAACCCTTACCCGCCTCGCCCGCGCGCGCCGCTTCAATGGTAGCGTTGAGGGCCAGCAAGTTTGTCTGACTGGCGATATCGTTGATCAGGTCCACAACTTGGCCGATCTTCTTCCCAGCTTCGGACAAGCTCTTGACCGTCTCATTGGTCTTTTCGGCTTCGGCAACCGCATTTTGCGCGTTGCGGGTAGACTCGCCCATTTGGCGCGCGATCTCGGCGATCGAAGCGTCCAATTCCTCAGTGGCGGTCGCGACCGCCTGAACATTAGCCGTTGTCTCTTCCGACGCCGAAGCTACGGCCGCGCTTTGCTGGCTGGTCTGCTCCGCCGTCACTGACATGGATTGGGCAGTCGTTTCCGATTGGGTTGAGGCGGCACTCACCGCATCGACGACCCCGGAAATATTGCTGTCGAATGTGCGGCAGAGATCGTCTACGCGCTGGGAGCGCGCCTCGCGTTCCTCTGCTTCAACTTTCTGCTCGGTGGAGAGGCGTTCTTTCTCGATGCCATTTTCTTTGAACACCTGCACCGCAGCGGCCATCTGGCCGATTTCATCGGCGCGCTCCCGCGCCGGCACCTCGACGGTGTTATCGCCATTCGACAGGTCCTTCATAACCGACGTCATAGCGGCAATCGGCTTGGCGATGGCGCGGCTGGTGGCGAAGGCAACGGCAACCGCGATGAACATTCCGATAGCCAGCAATGCCCATTCGATAATCGTCAGTTGGTGGACCGCGGCGCTGGCCGCAGCGGCATCCAATTCGAGAAGCGCTTCCTGATTCTCCACCATGCCGCCGGCGCGCTCTCCATTGGCGTCTTCCGGCCCAAGAAGCGTGGTCAGCAGTATGTTCGCGCTTGGCGCGGCCTCGGTGACCAGAATGTAATTGGCTGTGTTCCACTGAGCTGACCCGCGAATCTCGAACATCATTCCGGGCAAGGGAGAGAACTCCGCGCGCTCAGATTTGAAGATATCGAATTGCTTGGCCTGCGTGGCCGAGAGCAGCCCGGAGGCCTGGTTAAGATCGTTGAAACGCAGCTCGTTCTTGGCCCACAGGGTGTCGAATTTTTCTTTGTAACTCTCTTCGCCGGTCAACAGATAGGCGCGGATGTTGGCAACGCCTTGAGCCAGCGTGCCACGCACATCGGCCATGATGGTGAGCAGGGCGCGGCGATCATTCATGTGGAAAAGTCCATTTCCACTTCGGCTTCGGCATCGATCATCGCGGTTATGGCGCCGAGCATGACGCTGGCGTGGGGCGCAGCCTCGGTCACCAGCATTTGAGTGGCTGGATGTTCCTCTGGCGTGTTGGCAATGCTCTCGACCTTGGCTTGCGCGATCTCGAATTTGTCTAACACCGTTTTGAACGTGTTCCATTCCGCGACCTCTTCCGGATTTGTCCAGTGTTGGGAAAGTTCATCCAAATCGCTGCGGCGATGGGCGATATCGCGCCACACAGCGGCGCGCTCAACCTTGAAGAGTTCGTTGCCCGTCAACATCCAGCCACGCAGGCCGGCAAGCGAGGCATGAACATTATCCACCATGGTGGCACTGGCGATTGCTGTCGGTACACGCTGTTCGGAGATAAGCGCCACACTGCTGTCGATATGGTTAATCTTGATCAGGGTGACACCGACTGCCAGCGCGAGAACAATTGATACGGCTGCGAATCCTAACGCCAAACGCCCGCCGATGTTGCGTTTGAAACTAAACCCAGAAATCTTCATAGCTAATACATTCTCCATGAATAGATATTTCATGAACCTAAATGCGTATTACTATATGAATATCATTAAATAGGACATGCGCATTGGCTCTGCAATTACGGGTGCAGAATAATATTTTAGGCTTAAGAGAAGGTTAATATTAAACTATGCAATATTAAATAGTTTTAACGGAATCAGGTGGCGCACTCAGATGCTCAACAGAGCGATGCCGCCCACCACGAGGGCGATTCCGCCCCATTGTGCGAGGTTCACCGGCTCGCGCAGGAAGACGCGGGCGAGAATCACGGCAACCACCGAATAGGCCGAGCTGGCGACAATGGCGAACTCGCCATTGACGTAGCCGAGGCCGAGATAGACGCCGAGATAACCCATGGTGTCGAGCAGGCCGAGCACGATCAGGATCGGCCACAACCGCGGGTAAAACCGCGGCGCCTCGCGGCGCATCAAGAACCACAAAATGAACAGAATGGCGCCGACCAGGCGCACCGCGATCATGGTTTGCCAGGGCCCGTAAATTTCGATGGCCTCGCCGGCGGTGGTTAAAGTCACGGCGAAACAGAGCGCACCACCGAGAGACAGAAAGATCGTCCGGCGGATCACCGTGCCGTCATATTGTCCCCGCCAACTTCCGCCCGAAGACACCACCATCGCGACAACCCAGATGCCGAGCAGGGTCAACAACATGGCGAGCCAATGCCACCAATGTGGACTCGCGCCAAGCGCCAGCGAAATCGGCATGGCGAGCGCCGGATAGCTTGAGACCACGGGCGAAGCCAAGGAGACCGGCCCCTTGGTCAGCGCTTCATACAGCAGCACCGTGGCCAGCGCCGTGGTCGCGCCGGCGCCGACCAGCAGCCCCAGGCCGAGAACGCTGACCGCATCGGGGTTGTGCCACAGCATGGTATCGCCGCGCAGCCACATGAAGAGCAGAAGGGCGCCCACGCCGAGCACTGAGACAGCGAGAAAAGAGGCGGCCACGCCGACCGAGCGCCCGGTGAAGCGCGCGACAAAATCGGCAAAGCCCCAGGAAACAGCGGCGCCGGCGCCCCATAATACCGAACCGCCTTCCATCAGAAACGGCCAAACAGGCTACCGCACCGGCGAATAAAGCCGCGGAACGGGTGGGCCGGAAGGCAAGCGTAAAGGGAATTTGACATGTGGCCAGCGGATTATGGGGCCGGCGGATTATGTCGGCCTGATTAGAAGTACGCCAGCGCCAATTCGCATCACATCCGGCGCCGCGCCTCAACACGTGATACTTAACGGCGCCTAAATGTAACCGTTGTTAACATAAATTATTTCTGTTAAATCTGATGTAACGCCCGTTAACATATTTTCAAAGCCGCGTAGCGCCAGATTCCGCTTTGATGGCCCGCACGGATCAATTTGGAGGAACCGCAGGATGGCTAATTTGCCTGTAAAGTCACATAAAAACACACGTAAGACAGAAATGCTTACGAACCTATGGCAAAGCCTCGGCGGCGGCGATAACGCCGTGACCGTCGATAGTTTGCTGAAAAGCCTCAATGGCGAGCGGGAATATTGCGTTTATGGCGAATTGAACCGCAAGCAGCGCACTGTCCAAGTGGCCGAAGTCGGCTCCCATCTAGTCAACCGGCTGGGTGAGCGCTACCGCGCGCCCACCGATGAGCCCGGCGTCGCCGCAGCGGTGATGCAGAAACTTTCATCCCTCGGCAATCGTCTCATTGCCGACCAGAGCCCGCAATTGGGCCAGGGCGCCATTGCGCGCCGCGGGCAGCGCATCCATTACCGCGTCGCAGCCGTTCCCGTACTCAATTCTGAGGGTAACGGCCCGGCTTGGCTCGGCATCGTCGATTGGTCCCGCCGCGCCGCCTAAACCTCTCTAAGTCCCTGACATAGCATCCAGTTTTCCCAAATATCAAAAGCTGGCAATGCGCAGGACTTCGGATTTCCTACGCCCTGGCTACCCTGTGAGGAAGATTTCACAGGGGAGACCACCATGTCCGACACCACCCGCGTCACAACAAATGTTGCGAGCTGCATCGTTTCAGCCGTCGAAGCCGGAATGGAACGCTGGCGCCAAAAATTCTCACCAGAGCGGCCCTCGGACGCGCGTTGTCACGCCTGCGGCGGCGGGTTACTGCGCGACTATGTCCGCCTGCGCCAAACTGACATTCTCGGGCGTCCGATTTGGCTTCATATCGGCCCGTGTTTGGCGCAATTCGCGTCGCGGAGACGGCACACAGCCGAGTCGAGGCTGAGCCAGAGCGGCGCGGTGGATTCTTAACGCGGCGTATCCGCCGCAAGATTGGTCGAGAGATAGTCGAGAATTTCTCTGCGATCTTCCGGCGCCAACGCATCCATGCCATGTTCCTCGACCATATATTCGAGGGTCTCGTCCCAGCTATCCCGCGTCAGGCGCTGTTGCGCCACGAGCATTGTTGAATGGCAGGCATTGCAGGTGTCGAACGTGACCTCGCGCCCGGTGCCGGGCGGCAGCCCGCCATAATCTTCACCTACCTCTTCCGCCATCCCATCTTCCGCCATTCCAGCGGAAAGCGGCAGGATGAGGCTCGCGGAGAGCAACAGCAGCCGGAGCGCCAGGTGAGCACGCACCACTACGACGGCACGCGCAACGCCACGCGATGCATGGAATTATTGAGATATCCCTTGGCGTTCCAGGCAACCGCGAAGGGCTGCATGCGCCCGCCGGTATCTGTGGCGCGCGCCCACACCTCGTAATAGCCCTTGGACGGAAAGCGGATTCGGGTCCGCCAGTTCTGCCAAGCATAGCGATTGACCGGCGCATCGAGCTCGGCCCGTTGCCAGGTGGCGCCGAAATCATAACTGACTTCCACCCGCTCCACCGCATCGTCACCGGCCCAGGCATGGCCGCGCACCTCCATCACCCGGTTATCGGCGCCCAGTGAGGCGCCGGATTGCGGATAGGTGATCAGCGATTTGACCGGCATGGCCTCGATAATGCGCCAATCTTCGTCGGGAATTTTCTCGCCCGGCGCCACCGGATAACCCGGCGTGCGATAGGCTTTGCCGGTCATCTTGGCGCCGTCATGCACCTGATCGCGCACCCAAATGCGGCGCACCCATTTGCCTGAAACCGAAGCCGGCCAACCGGGCGCGACAATGCGCACAGGAAAGCCATGCCAATAGGGCAGCGCCTCGCCGTTCATGTCCCAAGCCAGCAGGGTGTGCGGATTCATCATCTTCCACACTGGCGCGCCGCGCGAGATGACTTCCTTCGACGCATCGCCGGAAAGGTGCAGATCATTGCCGTAATAGCCCGTATAGACCGCATTTTCGCGAATTCCGGCGGCGCGCAGGACATCGGCCACGCGCACGCCGGTCCAGCGCGCGCAGCCGACCGCGCCGGTGCTCCATTGATTGCCTCTGGCCGGCGGATCAAAGCTGGCACGGCCATTGCCGCCACACTCTATCTGCAAGGCCAAGGTCTGCGGCGCGAAGTTTTGTTTCAAATCGGCGAGCGATAGGGTCAGGGGATTGTCGACCTCGCCATCGATGGCCAGCGTCCAGTTTGAGGAATCTCCTGCCCGGGCGGCATCCGGCACCAAGCCGTTGTTGCGCACGAAATGCCGGGCATTGGGGGTGATCGCGTCATCCAAGAGATGCGCCGGCGTTTCCGCATTCAGCGGCCGGTCATTAAGAAGACGCAGGCCGTCCTTGCCGTCGATGATGAACGGCGCGTCCTCCGCGGCGAACGCCGCCGGTACAAGCCCGCCCGGCATGTTCCGCGCAAAGGGAATCGTGGTGCCCAAGGCCGCGCCCATCGCGGCGAGCCCCGCACCTTTGAGAAAACCGCGCCGACCAAATGCCAGCGCATCGCCGCGCTCGGGATCGTCTCGATAGAGTTCAAACAAGCCGCGTTCAGATTTGTTCATGATCAAGACCCTCGCTGCAAAATTTACGGGATATCAGAATTATACAGTAGAGCGGCGTCAATTCCATGTGATGACGAGGACCGATCTAGGCCCGGTGCAATGTCGCGGCGAGCACGCCGGCGGCGATCAGGAAACTGCCGCCGAGGCGGTTGATCAGGCGCATCGTGGCGGCGCGCTTAAAACGGGCGTGCATTTCGCCGGCCAACAGCGCCCAAAGGACAAGCGTGAACGCCGCCAGGGACACGAACGTCGCCTCGAATATGACGAGTTGCATGACGAGCGGGCGCTGAGGATCGATGAATTGCGGTACGAAGGTGACGAAAAATAGAATGCTTTTGGGATTGAGGGCGGTCACCA
Source organism: Pseudomonadota bacterium (assembly GCA_027624955.1). Taxonomy (NCBI): domain Bacteria; kingdom Pseudomonadati; phylum Pseudomonadota; species Pseudomonadota bacterium. The sequence continues at coordinate 141,203 of JAQBTG010000002.1, read as the reverse complement.
CATAGCTGTTCCAGAACATCTGTCCGTAACCGGCGGTGGCAAATTTGCCGCCCTCCAACCCATCAAGCGACGGTTTGGCGCGCCACAGTTGGATGCCGAGCCAAATCAGATAGGCCGCGCCCACCAGCTTCAACACCGTAAACAAAGTGGCGGATGCGGCGAGAAGTGCGCCGGCACCCAACAGCGACGCGGTCATGGCGCTAAGATCACCCAACGCGACGCCCGGAACCGTGGCCCAGGCGCTAGACCGCCCGCGCCCCAAGGCATAGCTGACCACAAGCATCACCGTTGGCCCTGGAATGGCCAACAAGACCAGGCTCGCCAACACAAATGCGAGCCAGATTTCCAAATCCATAGAGACCTCTGCGCCAGCCGGCGGCCAGCAGGCCGCGAACTTAGCGGTGGATTAGCGCGCCGGTGTCGGCCGGTTAGTCATCGCCCTTGTTGTAATCCCAAGTGAGCCAATCCTGCGGCGTGATGGTGATGATGGTGCGGCCTTCGGCCATCACCGGTTCGACATAAGCGTCCGCGTCTTCCTTGCCGAGCGCCTTGCCGAGCACCGCCAGTGTCACTTCACGGATGAGTCCCTTATCCTGGGACAGTACGCCATTGCCGCGGCACATGATGGCCCAGGCACCAGCGGCGACGCCTTGCTCAAGACGGGGATCTTCATCGATCAATATCGATACGCGCTTATCGGCGGCGATGTTTTTCAGATGAATCCGGCCCGCTCCCATGGTGAGGCGAAAGACTTCACCGTTCCAATGATACCAAATCGGCGTCAGGTGAATCATGCCGTCCGGGCGATAGGTCGCCATGCGGGCGAGCGCGGTGGCACCGAGCCGCTCGTCGATCTCCTGTTTGCTTAGCGCATTTTCTTTGGTCGCGGTGGTCTTCGAACTCATGCTGTTTCCTCAATGCTAAAGAACTTACGGCGGTCGCCAGATGATAGCTGCGCGCACGAACGAGCGAAAGCCCGAGTGCTTCGCTGTTGCGCGAGAATGCAGTAAAATAAATCGCATGATGTCTTCCCTGCCGCAACCGACAACCGACAGCGCCCAAGCCAAAGGCGATTTGGACAAGCACGGCTATTGCATTTTGACCGGCCTGTTGGACGCCGCTGACATTGCTGACATGCAGTCGCGCGTGCCGCAGCTTGCTGCGGAGGAACGGGCGCGCAGCCTCCACGACCAAGCGCAGGGCAAAACCGACAACCAGTATATTTACATGATGATCAATAAGGGCCAGGTGTTTCTCGATCTCGTGCAGCACCGCGCAATATTGGACATGGTCGGCCATGTGTTGGGGCCGGCATATCTGCTGTCGGCAAGCGATGCGATCCTGTGCAAGCCGGGCGGCAAGGAGATGCCGCTGCATAGCGATCAATGGTGGCTTCCCGAGCCGACGCCGCGCAACCAGCGCCCGGCGCACCGCGCCGGAGAAATGCAGCGCTTTACCCACTGCGCCGATAGCGGCGATGCCGACAAGCCGATCAACCCGGCCGCCGCCTGCAGCGTCATGTGGATGGTGAGCGCCTTCACTCAAGAAAACGGCGCAACGCGTCTGGTTCCCGGCAGCCATCTGTTGGGCGAACAGCCCGACCCAGCGGTGCCCTACAAGGTGGAAACCATAGCCGGTGCCGCCAGTGCCGGAGCGGCGCTTATATTTGACAGCCGGATGTGGCATGCGACCGGCGCCAACCGCACGGATGCGCCGCGCATCGGCATCATCAATGTCTATTGCGGCCCACAATTCCGGCCGATGGAAAATTACACACTCGGCGCGACGGACGATATTGTCGCCACCGCGTCGCCTGAACTTCTGGCACTGCTGGGCTTTCGTGTTTGGGATGGCTACGGAAAACTCGATGACCCGGGGGTCGAATATATCTCGCGGCCCAACTTTGCCGGCCCGGTGCCAATAAAATCATGATCTCACGAAAGGGAATGAGATGAGTGTCTTCGATCTCACTGTAACCGACGCCTTGCTTTCCACCACCCGATCGGTGCGCAAGCGCCTCGACCTTGAGCGCCCGGTGCCGAGCGAAATCATCCGCGACTGCCTGGAGCTTTCGATGCAGGCGCCGAGCGGCTCCAACGTCCAAGGCTGGCGTTGGATCGTGGTCACAGACGGTGAAAAACGCCGTGCCCTCGCCGACATCTACCGCAAGGGCACCGATACCTATTTGGAAGACGGATACCGCGCGGCCAAAGAGGCCGGCGCGGCGCAGGATGTGCGGGTCTATGATTCAGCACGCTATCTGTTCGATCGGATGGAAGACGTCCCCGTCCTCGTCATACCCTGCATCAAAGTGCGCGACGAGTTGATCGATAAACCGGAGATTTATTGGCCGAGCCTGATGGGCTCAATTTTGCCCGCCGTCTGGAGCTTTCAACTGGCCTTGCGGGCGCGCGGGCTGGGCTCAACCTACACCACCTTGCATCTCAATTGCGCTGATCAAGCAGCGGCGCTGCTCGGCATTCCCGACGATATCAGGCAAGCAGGTCTGCTGCCGGTTGCCTATACGCTCGGCACCGATTTCAAGCCGGCCAAGCGTCGGCCGCTCGATGAAATCCTGCACTGGGACGCGTGGTAGGCCGGATGCGTGGGAGGCGGCGCCTCTAGCCGAAGACGCGGCGCAATAGATCAGTGGTGCGTTTCACCGGCTCGTTGCGGATCGAGGCTTCTTCCTTGGCGATATAGTGGAAGATGCCTTTCAGGCCGAGCGTCAGCACATGGGCGGTCAAATCCGCTTTGACGTCGGGCATGAACGGCAATGAATCATATTCTCCCATCGTCTGCTCATAAACCTGCACCGCGCCCGCCTCGTTGAGCGCATTGTCGATAATCGGGCGCATGGCGTCACTCAGGCCGGCTGAGGTCGTGCGTTGAAAATATTGCGTCGCCGCGTCGTCCGGCCCGCTTAGAATTCCGCGCACATCGTCGAGCGTCATATCCTCGATAGCGCCGAGAAAAAGCTCCTTGGCGCGCGGTGTCGCGAGCTCGGCGGCACGGTTGAGGCGGAGTTCCAAATCCTCCAGCAGGCCCGCCATGCGCACCATTTCGAGCGCGTCACGCACTTTGTCGAGGCTTTTGGGCAACGGGATATGAATAAGCGAATCAAGGTTGAACCCATCGACGGCGCCCAACTGCGAAACCACATGCTCAGAGGCGAATTGCAGCGCCTGGCGCAGACCGGCACCGATGTCGGCATTGCTCAGGACACCGCCGCCGTCCGAGCCAGAGCTCGATCCGCCGGTAATGCTGTCTAACAGCCCGCCGCCGCCACTGGTTAAACCGTCAAGGTTATCGGTGATCGTCGAGAGAAACGAGCCGTCGCTTTCGGCGCCGCGGCACGCGCCGCGTCTGCGCTGGCGGAGCTTGCATTCTCCACCGGCTCACTCGCAGATCGCGCCGTCGGACCCTGCGCGTCGATGGCGGCGCGGAGGTCGGCGAGAAAGTTAGGATCGGCAGAGCGCGCGCGCTCGGCGTCATCGATCAGGCTGTTCAGGCGCTCAACAAGCGCCGCCCGGGCGGGATCGTCACCTTGCCAAGTCTGATAACGCGGCTCGTCGGCGGCACGGGCCGCCACGCCAACAGATACGGCGGCGCCAACGGACAGGATGAATAAGAGGGTGAGAAATACGAACTTCGAGAATATTTTCATAGCCATAATTTTAGCGCCAAAATTCATTCTGCCTAGAGTGTTAATGCTGGCAATTTGGCTATACGGCGCGCGGCACCACTTTCCGCTTGGCGCGGAGCCAAGGGTCGCGCAGTATGCCGCGCATGATTCCGCTCTCCGTTCTCGACCTTTCTCCCATCATCGAGGGCGGCGACGCTTCGCGCGCCTTCGCCAATACCCTCGATCTCGCGCGTCATGCTGAGGCCTGGGGTTTCAACCGCTTTTGGCTGGCCGAGCATCACAACATGACCGGCATCGCCAGTGCCGCGACGGCGGTTGTTATCGGCCATGTTGCCGGCGGCACCTCGACGATCCGGGTGGGCTCCGGCGGCATTATGCTGCCCAACCACGCGCCGTTGGTAATCGCCGAGCAGTTCGGCACGCTCGAAGCGCTCTATCCGGGACGCATTGAACTTGGCTTGGGGCGGGCACCGGGCACTGACCAGCGCACCGCCCAGGCACTGCGCCGAACGCTGCAAGGCGACGTCAATGATTTTCCGCGCGATGTGTTGGAGCTGCAGCATTATTTCGGGCCCGTTCAACCCGACCAGTTCGTGCAGGCGGTGCCGGGCGCCGGCCTCAATGTGCCTATTTGGATACTTGGCTCAAGTCTGTTCGGCGCCCAGCTCGCCGCAATGCTCGGCCTGCCCTACGCCTTCGCATCGCATTTCGCCCCCGCCGCGCTGATGCAAGCGATCGAGATTTACCGTGCCGAATTCAAGCCGTCGCAACAATTGGCCGCGCCCTATGTGATGGTGGGCTTCAACGCCTTCGCCGCTGATAGCGAAGAAGAGGCGGATTTTTTGCGCTCTTCCGCGCAGCAAAGTTTCCTCAGCCTCCGGCGCGGCAACCCCGGCCCGCTGCCGCCCCCCATCAAAAATTTCACTCAGACACTCTCGGCGCAGGAGTTAGACGTGCTGGACTCAGTCCTCTCCTGCTCGACAGCGGGCTCACCCGAAACGGTGCGCGCCGGCATCGCTGAATTCGCCGAACGCACGGGCGCCGATGAATTGATCGTGACGTCGCATATTTTCGATCACGACAAGCGCCTGCGCTCGTTCGAAATCATCGCTGATGTGGGGATCGCTAAAGACTAGCCGGTCGGCCACGGCTTCAAATCGCGAATCAGGGATATCAAGGCGGTCGGGAGGCCCTCGGCCTCCTCTGGCGGCAGCGCGTCCATCATGCTGTCCAGATCCTTGGCGAGAATCCCGAGGGTGTTTTCCGGCGTGTAGCCGTGGCGCGAGAATTCAATGCGGTTGAAATTGGACGCCAGCCAATTTTGGCCGGAGCTGTCGTTCACCACCGCCAACAGCCGGTCCTCATCGACGCCGAGAGTCTTCGCCCAGCGCAGCACCGTGCGAGTTGCCGCGACGGAGCTAGCGGCGCAAAAATTATTGAGCACCTTGGCCGTCATGCCCGCGCCGAGTGGACCCAAGCGGTGAATCTTATCCCCCATCGCAGCAAACAGCGGCTGCAAATGGTCGATCAATTTTTCGTCGCCGCCGAGCATGAAACTCAAGCGCGCCTCCTCGGCCGAGACGCTGGCGCCCGACATCGGCGCATCGATCAGCGCAATCTCCGCCGGAATGCGGCTGCGCAGTTCCGCGATATAGCGCGGCGACAGGGTCGAGCAGATCAGCACCGTGTCGATAGCCGACGGCCGCCGTGTGATCAGCGCTTGATCATCGAATAGCAGTTGCTCGGTCTGCGCCGCATCGCGCACCACGCTCAATATGATACGCCGACCGGCGGCGAATCCTTCGGCATCGGTCATCCGCGGCGCGAGATCGCCGAATGATGCGGCGGGCAGGACATCCAATCCAGCGACATCAAATCCGGCGCGGATCAGGGCGCGCGCCATCGGCGCGCCCATCCGCCCACATCCGGCGACGCCGATCGGGCCGATCAGGCTTGCGGAATTCTCATTCATTGCGTGACCCTAACATGGAGTGAACCTAACCTAAAAAAAGCCGATGCGGCACACTTCCTCTTGATCTTTTACCGCGTGGCGACGCACACTCCCGGCCAGCAAAATCGACCATCAAGTATGGCGGCAAAGCCGCACAAATAAAGGGGAATAAGTCCATGTCCAACAATGCCGAAGCTGATTTGCTCGAGCGCGATGCGCAACATCTGATCCACCCGCTGCACAGCAAGGCGGTCCACGCGACCGGCAAGGTTTGGGTCGGCGGCGAGGGCGCCTATTTGGTGGATGCGAATGGCGATAAATTCATCGATGGGTTGTCCGGCCTGTGGAACAACACCGCCGGCAACGGGCGCAGCGAATTGGTTGAAGCCGGCAGCAAGCAGTTGGCGGAGATGGCCTATGCCTCGGGTTATGCCGGCAGTTCCAATCCGCGCGCGATCGAACTGGGCGAGAAGATCGCCAAAATCACCTATCCCAACATCAATCAGTTCTTTTTCACCTCCGGCGGCGGCGAAGCGACGGACAGCAATATCAAGATGGCGCGCTATTACTGGAAGCTGAAGGGCAAGCCCGAAAAGACCAAAGTAATCTCGCGCATCCTCGGCTATCACGGCGTGACAATGGCCGCGATGTGCGCCACCGGCATCAGCATGTATTGGCCGGCGTTCGAGCCGAGATTCCCGGGCTTCAGGCATATTCCGAGCCCCTATCCCTATTTCTATGAAGCCCCAGACGGCGCCGAGAGCCAAGGCATCGCGGCGGCGAATGAGTTGGAGAAAGCCATTCTCGAAGAGGGCGCCGATACGGTGGCGATGTTCATCGCTGAGCCGGTGCAGGGCGCGGGCGGCGTGATCGTGCCACAGGATGATTATTTCCCGCGTATTCGCGAAATTTGCGACAAATATGACGTTCTGCTGGTATCCGATGAAGTGATCACCGGATTCGGGCGCACCGGCAAGATGTTCGGCCTCGAACATTGGGGCGTGAAGCCCGATCTGATGCAGTTTGCCAAGGCCATCACCTCGGGCTACTTCCCGCTCGGCGGCATCGGCGTCAGCGATGAAATCGCCAACACCATGAACGAAAGCGGCAAGCCCTGGATGCACGCCTATACCTACAGCGCCCATCCGACCGGCTGCGCCATCGCCTGCGCCATGCTTGACCTGATCGAGAAAGAGGATTTCCCGGCCCAGGCAGCAGAGAAAGGCGCGCGGCTTTTGGCCAACCTCAAGTCCGCGCTCGGTGATCATCCGAATGTCGGCGAAGTCCGTGGCCTCGGCATGATGTGCGCGGTGGAGTTCGTTAAAGACCGGGCGACCAAAGAAGTGTTCGATGCCGCCGACGGCATCGGCGCCAAGGTCAACGCCGAAACCATGGATCGCGGCATGTTCAGCCGCGTGCGCGGTGACGCCTATTACATCGCACCGCCCATCGTCACCAACGACGCCACCCTCGACCGCATCGTCGAAATCATGGCGGAGAGCACCAAGGCCGTACTGGGCTGAATTAGCGGTTAGGCAGCGATCGTCCGCCGGGTAGTTTGGCGCGTGCCCGGCGGCGAATTGCGGCTCGAGATGCGGCAGAAATATTGCTGTTGAGACGTTTGCAATTTTCTTTGGCGCTTTTCTCGTTTGCGGTACTACTCCCGTTTGCGGCCCGTAACCATTGATTTGGCGAGATTTTCACGATGCACGAGGCTCGCAAGCGCGACCCCGCCAACATGGGCAATGATGAGGATGAGCGTCAGATTGGCGAAAGTTTCATGCAGCTCTTCCCAAAATTCCTCTTCTTCGTCCTCGTCCTCCCCTTCCCCCGTATGCTCCCCCTGGGCGCTGCCACTTTCGCCGAATAGCGGCGCTAGCGGGCCTCGGTTTTCAGCACCGTAAGCGGCAAGGCCGGTCCCGACCGCAACCAGCAGGCTGGCCAACATCAGGAGGACCATAAGACCACCGGCCGGACTATGGCCGAGATGGCGCGGCGCGCGAAAGGTGAAAAGTTGCAACAGGTAGCGCCCGGCAACCTTCGGCCCAGTGACAAAATCACTAAAGCGCGCGTGGCGCGGGCCAATAAATCCCCACCCGATCCGCAGCACGATCAGCCCACCGACCACATATCCCGCCCAGGCATGCACGACCATCAAGTCATCTTCGGTCAGATAGGCGATGAAATAGGCCGCGACCAAAATCCAGTGAAAAAAGCGGACGAAAATATCCCAAACCCGTACTTGTCGAGCTGTACCACCGGTCGATTGTTCGGTCATGGCGCCAGACTCCCCTTCGTTGTTTTTACTGACCTCACGATGCGCCGGAAATCCACGCTCCGACCCCGCTATTCTTGCTTCAGCACGGCAGTATGTTTCGCAAGTGTGCACTCCACCACAAAAACAATCAGCGCGATAACGAAGATTACCAGCCAGACCATGTTTTCATGAGGCCCTTTCGCCGAACTCTTCGCCCGCCACCAGAACATCGATCACGAATTTCAGAAACAGATAGCAGCACCGATATCGCCATGCCGCCGCAGACGAAGAGGCGCGCGGCTTTTGGCCAATCTCAAATCCGCGCTCGGCGATCACCCGAATGTCGGCGAAGTTCGTGGCCTCAGCATGATGTGCGCGGTGGAATTCGTTAAAGACCGGGCGACCAAAAAAGTGTTCGATGCCGCCGACGGCATCGGCGCCAAGGTCAACGCCGAAACCATGGATCGCGGCATGTTCAGCCGCGTGCGCGGTGACGCCTATTACATCGCGCCGCCCATCGTCACCAACGACGCCCCCCTCGACCGCATCGTCGAAATCATGGCGGAGAGCACCAAGGCCGTATTGGGCTAAGCGAGCCCGCCAAAATCGGCTTCCCGCCAGGCGCCCCAGCCCCGCTTACTCGGACAATTCCGGTAGCGGGCAGTGTGGCGCGCTGGCGGCCAGAGCGTCGCTCGGTGCGTCGGTCGGCGTATCGCTGAAATCGAAATAGCCCCAGACGGAAAAATGGTCGGAGAGATCGCAAAGGTCTTCGCCACTGACGCTGGAAAACAGCGTGCCGTCTTCAAAGTCAAAACGCGTGCGGAACACCAGCGGGCAATTGCTGCTGTAGGCCGGGGCGCGAAAGCCGCGTAGCGCGAAGACATAATCGACATAGCCGTTGCCGCGCCTCACCCAATCATTGCGCATCTCTCGCGTATAGCGGTGGCCGAGAAAATTCGGTGCGATGGCGCCGAGCAGGGAATCATCTTCCAGCTCAGCGAATTCCCGGCGCAGCATGTTGAAATCGCCGCCGACGATGATCGGTTCAGATTGGGGAATGCCGGAGCTGCGCGTGGCAAACTCGCGGATCTGCCCGAACTGTTTCCGCTTCGCTGCACTTTGCTCGGAATTCCAACCGAATTGTGCATGCGTCCCAATCACGTGATAGCGCCGCCCAAATTTTTCGATTGCCGCATAGACGAACCCCTTGGCGGCATGGCAATCGCGACCGTCACAATCGCCGTAAACCAGTTCCTTAGCCTCGGTGATCGGATATTTGGCAACAATGATGACGCCGCCGTCCTGATCGACGAAGCTATCGCCCTCACCGGCCGCGCCGAAGCCGCAGCTTTCACCTTTGGCGCAAGCGCGGATCGGCGGGTCTTGGGCATGAACGCGATTGGTGCTGTCGGAATCCTGGTCGCGGTAAGCGCTGGCGAGAATATGCGTGCTGTAAAGAAACCCCTCGGCGCGCAGTCCTTCAAGAAGTACGCGGCGCGCATCATCGTCATAAACTTCGCTCAGGATGGCAACATCGAACGGACTGAGAAAAGGCGCGATCAGCGCTGCCCGCTCCTCCTGAGCAACCGCGAATTTATCCCCCATGAAGGGAATATCGCGGGCGCTGATTGGCAACAGATAGGTGTTATAGGCGATGACGCTCAGCCGATCCGCGGCGCTGTAGGCCTCGGGCTGATAGTTGATCCCCGGCCCGGCGCATTGGCGCGCCGCTCCCACGCTGGAGGGCAGCGCGAGCAAAAGCGCAAGTGCCAGCATCAATCCGGTTGAGAGCCTTGTCATCGCGCGGCAGCCTGGAGCGCCGACACCGCGATGTCCAGCGCGCCGGATAAACTCGACAAAAAATGAAATTTGTCGCTATTTCGGGTGCCGTCGCCAGCTTTTGCATTTTCCGGCATTTCAATCGGCGCGGAGGACATGCTAGCTTCGCGCGGCCTGCCACAAATTGAGTCGCTGGCTGGGCGTTTGGGCCGCCGTTTTGTCGTCGTTTGCCGTCTAAGCCGGGCAGCGGAAAGACACTATAATTGAAGGAGTTAGAGGGTGCTTGGAATATCAGCTAGCGGTATGATCGACAAATTCGCCAATCGCCTGAAGGACATGGAATCGAGCTTCATGCTCAAGATGCCTGACGGCTCGGAGCGCGTGCTGGGCAATGGCGAGCCGAAATTTGAGATCGTCCTCAACAACCAGCGCGCCGTAAAAGCCATGGGCTCGCTCGACGAAGCCAATATCGGCGAGGCCTATCTGCAAGGCGATTTCGATATCAATGGCGATTTGCTGGAGATGTTCTCGCTGCGCGGCTCGATGGATGACCGCCACCCGATGGTCGCAGCATGGCGCTTCATCCAGCCGCTATTGTTCGGCCAAGTCTATACCAATCGCCAAGCGATCTCGTCGCATTATGATGCCGATCCAAGAATGTTCCTGAGCTTTCTCGATAAAGAGATGCCGGCCTACACCCAGGGCACCTATGAAAGCGACGATGAAACGCTTGCGGTAGCGACCGAGCGCAAGTTCAAATACGTCATGGACATGTGCGAGCTCGGCCCGCGCAAGACCGTACTTGAGATCGGCCCTGGCTGGGGTGCTTTTGCCCGTCATGCGCTACGCGAGGGCGTCGAGCTCACCGGCGTCACCATCTCAGCCGAATCGCAAACCTATCTCAACGAATTTCTTGGTGAGTTTGCCGATCATTTCCAGATCGATTTCGTGGATATTTTATCCTACAAGCCCAAGCAAAAATTCGACGCCATCGTGATCATGGGCGTGATCGAACATCTGCCCAATTACGAAGCGGTGCTGAAAAAATTCGAAAGCGTGCTCAAGCCCGGCGGGCTGGTATTTGTTGATGCCAGCGCGGCGCGTAAGAAATATGAACTTTCAACATTCATGGTGCGCCATATCTATCCCGGCAATCATTCGTTTTTCGTGCTGCACGACTTCATGGAAAAGCTCAATCGGTCGCCGTTCGAGATCCTCGAAGTGCAGAACGACCGACACAGCTATTTTCTGACTTTCCGCCAATGGGCGATGAATTTGGAAGAGAGCAAGGATTTCATTTGCGAGAATTTCGGCGAAATCGAGTACCGCAAATTCCGCCTGTATCTATGGGGCGCGGCCTATGAATTCATGGTCAAGGCTCTCGATTGCTACCGCCTCATACTTTATTTGCCGAAGAACGAGCTCGATTGGAAGCGCTAGGAAGCGGCGACTGATAACCATCGGCGACGCTCTGCATTGTTGAATTGCGACCGTTTGATCCGCTATTTGCCGAAGAACCAGCTTCCTTGGAAGCGCTAGGAAGCGGCGACGGATCATCATCGTCGACGCCCTGCATGGCCAACAGCGTGGCACTATCAAGGCCGACCAGTTGAACCGCACGCATGCCGTCTTCATGCACGCGGACAACCCTGCCGGCGAATGCCACCGGCCTGCCATCCGGCCCTTGCATGGTGCCTTCGACATGATCGTTGGCATGGTAATCGTCCAATCCGCTCGACAAAAAGCCGCCTTGCGACCAATTGCTGGAGCGCCCCTCACGCTGGCCCGATTTGATCCGGAGCTGGCGTTTCTTGTCATAGTTTCGCGCGTGTTCGCGCTGCCTCGCGGCCTCGGCGAAACCCCCTCTGACGGGTTGGATGATCAACAGATACTCCCCTGGCGCTGAGATTGCCGGCGCGCCGAGAACGGTAGCGGCACATGCGCAACGCAGCCTTGGTAACACCCATCGTAAAGCAAATGTATTAATGCACCGTGGCGTTACGGGATATTTCGGCCCTGCGCTGACGCTAGAAACCTGGCGAATTGCCGTGCATCCAAAAAGTGAATTCAAACCACCGAAAAAAAGCTATCGTGACGTGAAATCAGTTCTCAGCGGGAAGGAATAAAAATGGATCAATCGATGATGGAAATGGTGGCCGAGGCAAAGAGCATGGTGCCCGCCATCGCGCCGGAAGAGGCCGCCAAACTGATGGCTGCCGGCGACGCTGTGGTGGTCGATGTGCGCAATGACGGCGAGGTGGCGCAAAGCGGCAAAATTGCCGGCGCGCTTCATGTCCCACTCGATCAATTCGTAAATATATTTGCCACGGTTGTGAACAAGGACAAGGTAATCCTGCTCTATTGCGCCTCGGGCGGACGTGCGGCGCTGGCGGGCAAAATCCTGCTGGAAAATGGCTATACCGATGTCCGCAACCTCGGCGGCTTCAGCGGATGGGCGGAGAGCGGCGGCGCCGTCGAGCAAATTTAGCCGCCGATCCAGAGACCGGAACGCAAGTGGGAGGCGATGATGAACAGCGATGAAGCGATGCGCCGTGCGATCGAGCTGGGGCGGCAAATGATGCTCTCCGGCGAGGGCCGGCCGTTCGGCTGTGTGATCCTGAGGAACGGCGAGGTCATCGGCGAGGGCTGCAACTCCATGGACCGCGATCACGACCCGACGGCGCATGGCGAGGTCGAAGCCATTCGCGACGCCTGCCGCCGCCTCAAGACCCTGGATTTGTCCGGCGCCGAACTTTATACGAGCTGCGAGCCCTGCCCGATGTGCACCAGCGTCATGTACCTCGCCGGTATTTCCAAGCTCTATTATGCCGCTTCCGCCGAGGATCCCAGCCTGTTCGGCAGCGACCCCAGCCGCTTGCGCCGCGAGGTCGGCAAGCCGGTCGCCGAGCGCGCGATGGCACATCAACAATTGATGGCAGAAGAAGGCCGCGCGCTGCTGCTGGAGTGGGCCAGTTCACTGAACAGCTAGCGCCCGCCCGTCCCTTGCGGTTGGGCGGCGCGCGAATTGGCCGGCACATGTTCGGGGCAGAATAGCTTGCAGAAACAGACCTCACTCAACACCGCACTTATCGGGAAATTCATCCCGAATTTACGCGATCGGGCGGAAGAAGTGGGCTTTCGCGCCTCTCGCGCGGCGGTCGAGCTGCGCGATACGCGGGCCACGCTGTTTCTGTTCATCGCCGTCAACAGTTCCTTTGCCGTGGTCGATGTCTGGCTGTACCCGGAGATTTTGATACATCTCCTATTACTACGCCTCGGGATGGCGAATGCGGTGTTGGTCGCGCTCCTGGCGTTCACTTTCGTCCCCCATCTGGCACAGCGCTCCGCTCTCTTATTTTTCACGGCGACATTTTCTTACGTAATTTTTTATGCCTTTTTTTGTGAAGTCGCGCACGCTCCGCCGCTCTATGTTTCCGGCGTCGTCATGCTATTTTTTGGCGTCTACGCGATCGCGCCATTGCGCTACGCCGAGGCAGTCTTGCTCGGTTGGTCCGGCACGGCGCTCCTTCTCGGCCTTATCGCCGGCTTGGAGCTGCTAACCCTGGTCGAGCTGATCATTCTGGCCGGCGAGTTGATGGCGGTGAATAGCCTCGGCATGTTCACGCTTTACCGCCTGGAGCGCTTGCGCCGGCAGGAATATTTAAACCTCAACCAAATCGACACCGAGAGAACGCGCTATCACGACTTGTTGGTGCGCATCTTGCCGGCCTCCATCGCCGAGCGCATGCGCGGCGGCGAGCAGCATATTTCCGACCGCTTTGACGAGGCGAGCGTGCTGTTCACCGATATTGTCGGCTTCACCAGCCTGTCAGCAAAACTCCAACCTGAAGAAGTGCTGGGCCTGTTGGAGCGCACGTTCGCCGCTTTCGACGCGCTGGTAAAAAAGCACGGGCTGGAAAAGATCAAGACCGTCGGAGACGCCTATCTCGTCGCCGCCGGATTGCCCGAGCCACGCGCCGATCATGCCGAGGCGATCGCGGATTTCGCTCTCGACCTGCAACGCGCGGCGCCGCGAATAGCGCTCCCTGACGGCGGCAATTTGGCCATTCGCGTCGGCTTCCATTGCGGCCCGTTGATCGCCGGAGTGATTGGCGAGAGCCGCTTTCTGTACGACATGTGGGGCGACACGGTAAATGTCGCGAGCCGCATGGAAAGCCTGGGCGAGGCCGGGAAAATTCAAGTGAGCGACGCGGCGCACGAAAGATTAAGGGAAGATTTTGTCCTGGAGCCGCGCGGCATGGTCTCGGTCAAGGGCCGGGGCGAGATGCAAACCTGGTGGCTAACCGGCCGGAAATAAACCCTTAGTTCACCGCGCCGCGACCGTCCGCCGGCTCGAAATAAAGCTTAGAATTTCGATATAAGTCGTTCCAGATCAACAGCTTATTTCTTATGTCTGCGGCAGTCGGCGAGAAATCGCGACTGCGGCCCCTTGAAACACTTGAATCACTGCCCAAATCGATGCTAGCACTCGCCCTCAACGAGTGCTAACAAGGCTCGAACATTCGGTTATTCATCACAGAACGCAGCAATTGGAGGGTACTATGAAATTTCGGCCACTGCATGACAGGGTCGTTGTTCGCCGTATTAGCGAGAACGAGAAGACAGCCGGCGGCATCATCATTCCGGATTCGGCACAAGAGAAGCCCCAAGAAGGTGAAATCATTTCCGTCGGCCCCGGCGCACGCGGCACGGACGGTAAAGTTTATGCGCTGGACGTGAAGGCGGGTGACCGCGTTTTGTTTGGCAAATGGTCAGGCAATGAAGTCTCGATCGATGGCGAAGAGCTGTTGATCATGAAAGAATCCGACATCATGGCGGTGCTGGAAGGCAAGGCCGCAGCCAAGAAGAAGGCCGCGTAGGCCAAGCGCTTATCCGCAAAGCCGACATCTTCAAAACCAATTGGCCCGCGCTCAGGACCACAGGCCGATAGCGCAGGTTCAAGCGCTTCGGTGCAACGAAACAAAGTAAGGAAGCAAGTAACATGGCTGCTAAAGAAGTAATTTTTTCCTCCGATGCTCGCACGCGCATGCTGCGCGGCGTCGATATCCTGGCCAACGCGGTCGGGGTGACACTTGGGCCCAAAGGCCGCAATGTAGTGCTCGACAAATCCTTCGGCGCACCGCGCATCACCAAGGATGGCGTAACCGTCGCCAAGGAAATCGAGCTCAGCGACAAATTCGAGAATATGGGCGCTCAGCTCATCCGCGAAGTCGCCAGCAAGACCAATGACGAAGCCGGAGACGGCACCACGACAGCCACGGTCTTGGCCGCGTGCATCGTGCGCGAAGGCCATAAGTCGGTCGCCGCTGGGATGAACCCGATGGACCTCAAGCGCGGCATCGAACTCGCGGTGAAAGCCGTCGTCGCCGACATTAAGAAGCGTTCCAAGCCGGTCAAAACCAGTGAAGAAATTGGCCAAGTTGGTACGATTTCAGCCAATGGCGCCGCCCATGTTGGCCAAATGATCTCCCAAGCCATGGAGAAAGTCGGCAAAGAAGGCGTTATCACGGTTGAAGAGGCCAAAGGCCTGGAGACCGAGCTTGAAGTTGTCGAGGGCATGCAATTCGACCGTGGGTATCAGTCGCCCTATTTCATCACCAATGCCGACAAGATGACCTGTGATCTGGAGAATCCTTATATTCTCCTGCACGAGAAGAAACTCTCGAACATGCAGGCCATGATCCCGCTCCTCGAGGCCGTCGTTCAGTCCAGCCGTCCGCTGCTGATCATCGCCGAAGAAGTTGAGGGTGAAGCCCTTGCCACACTGGTGGTCAACAAACTGCGTGGTGGCCTCAAGGTCTCCGCCGTCAAGGCGCCGGGCTTCGGCGATCGCCGCAAAGCGATGCTCGAAGACATCGCTACCCTGACCGGTGGTGAAGTGATTAGTGAAGATCTCGGCATCAAGCTCGAGAACGTCACGTTGGACATGCTCGGCACCGCCAAGCGCGTCAACATCACCAAAGAAGAGACCACGATTGTTAGCGGCGCTGGCAAGAAAGCCGACATCGCCGGACGCTGCAACCAGATCCGTGCTCAGATCGAAGAAACCTCATCCGATTATGATCGTGAAAAACTGCAAGAGCGGTTGGCCAAGCTGGCCGGCGGCGTTGCCGTGATCAAGGTCGGCGGAGCCACCGAGATCGAAGTGAAAGAGAGCAAGGACCTGGTCGAGGACGCGCTCAATTCCACCCGCGCTGCTGTCGAAGAAGGCATCGTCCCGGGCGGCGGCATGGCGCTCCTGTATGCCATCAAGGCGCTTGATAATCTGAAGGGCGAGAATGCCGATCAGGATGTCGGCGTCGAAGTGATCCGTAAAGCGCTCCGCACCCCGGCGCGTCTGATTGTCGAGAATGCCGGTGTCGACGGGTCGCTGGTGATCGGCAAACTTCTCGAGCAGAAGAGCAACACCTGGGGCTTCGATGCGCAGAAGGAACAATATTGCGACATGATCAAATCGGGCATCATTGATCCCGCGAAGGTCGTGCGCACTGCGCTTCAGGACGCGGCTTCGGTGGCTGGTCTGATGATCACCACGGAAGCGATGATCGCCGAACGTCCGGAGCCGAAAGGCGCGGCCGGCGGCGGAGCCCCCGACATGGGCGGCATGGGCGGCATGGGTGGCATGGGAATGTAATCCCAAGCCAACCGCCTTCGAAATCAAGAGGTCGCCTTCGGGCGGCCTCTTTTTTTATGCTTTGTCGTATGGAGTTTGGCGGATGTGCGGTGCCTGGGGGATGTGCCGAATCTAGGGGTTTTCGAACAAGACACCCGGATTGAGCAATCCGGCCGGGTCCAACAACCGTTTCATGCCGCGCATGAGGTCAATTTCCTCCGCCGTACGCGAATAATGCAGATAGGCGCGCTTAGCAATGCCGATACCGTGTTCGGCACTGATGCTGCCCTTGAGTTCAGCGACATGGGAATAAATGCTCTCTGCCAGTGCCGGGCCCTTGGCGTAAAACGCCTCCGTCGACAGTCCCGGCTTTTGGATCATGTTGACATGCACGTTGCCATCGCCGAGATGGCCAAACAGCAGAACGCGTAAATCGCCCGTCTCCTCGCCCAATTGCTCCATCCGGTCGAGGAAACCAGGTAGCGCGCCGGGCGGCACCGTGACGTCGAATTTATGCGTAAGCCCAGCGCGGCTGATCGCCTCGGTCACGCCGTCGCGCAGGCGCCAAATGTGTTGCGCTTGGGCATAGCTGTCGGCCACCACGGCATCGACGGCAAGGCCACTTTCAATCACGCCCGCCAAGCGCTCCAAAAAGGCGTCGCGCTCATTCTCGCCGGCGCCGGTTTCTTCCTCGACGATAACGCAAGCCGGATAGGCCTTGTCGAACGGATCACGCGCCGCGGGCTCAACTTCCTTATAGAGCGCAATCGAATCGCGGGTGATGATCTCAAGCGATGACAGTCCGCGCAGCCGCTCGCGCACCATAGTTAGCAGTTCGGGGAGACGATCGCGCGTATCCAATGCCAGCAACGCCGTCTGCACCGCGTGCGGCGCCGGTCGGACCTGCAGCACGGCGCGGGTAATAATGCCCAACATGCCTTCCGAACCGATAAACACATGCTTGAGATCGAGGCCGGTATTGTTCTTCTTCAGGCTATTGAGATTGCAGAGAATGGTGCCGTCGGCCAGCACCACTTCAAGGCCCAACACCTGCTCGCGCATATGGCCATAGCGCAGCACTTTGATGCCGCCGGCGTTGGTCGCGATCATGCCGCCGATCTGACAGGTGCCGCGCGCGCCGAGATCAACCGGCAGCACATGGCCGCGCGCCGCCAAATCTTCATGCAACGCCTGCAGCACCACGCCGGCTTCCACCTGGACGGTGGCAGAGGCGGCATCGAAAGATTCAATCGCGTTCAAGCGTGACAGGCTGAGCACCACTTCACCGGCACGCGGCACGGAGCCGCCGACCAGCCCGGTATTGCCGCCTTGCGGCACCAGCGCCAGGCCAAGCTTGCGGCAGGCGCGCACGCACGCAGCGACTTCTTCGGTGTTGTGCGGGCGCAGCACACAGGGTGCCGTGCCGCTAAATTTGCGCGTCCAGTCAGTGGTATAGGCCGCGACTTCCTCAGGCTCGCTCAGCACCAGGCCGGGCTGGCCCAGTTCGGCAGCCAGCTGATCCGCAATATTCTCCACACGCCCTCCTTCGGTCGCTCCGATACGAAAAATTGAAGGCCTTATGTGCGCGAAATTAGCCGGCCGGTCAAACGCCGGATGGGATAAATTTCGTCTCTCGGATAAAAGTCAGTGCAGGCGGAATTCGCCGTCGACCTTGCGCACCTCACCGGGGTGAATCACGCGCGAATGGGCGATCCGCACGGAATGCAGCTTGCCGTCCAGATTGCGTTCCCAATATTCGAGAAAATCATGCAGGGCGGGAAACTCCGGCGCCTTGTCGAGCTTCTGCCAAACGAATGTTTGCAGCAGATGGTAGGCGTCGGGCATGTGGTAGAGGATTTCCGCCGTGGTGAGGCGGAAGTCGTTGAGCTGCTTTTCGAAGTCACTCGCTGAAAGGCTCATAATCTCAAAATGCTAGCATGTTCATTTTAAGAATCTATGAATATTTGCGACCAAACTATTATTATTGTTTAATTTCAATGCCTAACATAGTTTCTGACGGCGTGAGGTTGGGCTGGCCGCAACCTGCTTCTAGGGCGACTCCGCGTCGTCGCCGCGATAGACGAGATCGCCGGTCACATCGAATTCGATGCCGAGTTTCTTCGCCTGGTCGATGGTTTCCTGTGGCCACAGCACCTTGCCCGGATCGGTGCCGCCGATAATCGCCAGCATCATCGCGCTCTCTTCGCCGACATTCTTGAAGCCGCGGCTGAGACCAATCGGAACCGAGACCGTGTCGTACTGGGTAAGAATCGCCTCATACACCGTGCCGTCGGAATTTTGCCAATCGATGGACCAGGTGCCACTCAGAATAAAGAAACACTCGATCGTCGCATGGATATGACGCGACGAGCCCTTGCCGGGATCGCAGCGGATGATGCCGACATTGAAATCGCGGTTGTCGATGATCGGCGGGATGAGGTCTTTGTCCTCGACCACACCGCGCCCGATAATACTGTAAATATCACGCTCATAGCCGGGTATCAGAGCGTCGACGAAGGCCCGAGTGCTCAGCTTCAGCTCCTTGTAGCGCCCGACCCGCTCGCTCTCGATGTATTCCGGGCTGGCGTCGATCCGTTCCACCATGTCGCCGATCCTTTTCTGTTTTCAACCTCGCGCAATATCGCATGAACACAGGGCAGGCTGGAAGGGGCAGGATGTGCGGCCGATAATTGATATGAGGCGGGCCACAACTTCTCTATTGTCAGCCGCCATGGTGGCTTCGTCCAAATCATGTTGGCCAAATCATGTTGAATGAAGCGCGGCGGTTGTCGCCGCTCAGTCGCCTCGGCCTTGCGGCGGCACTGGTATTTGCCATTTTCCCGATTCTTTGGCTGCTGTCGAAATCCTTCATGCCATGGGTCGAATATTCCGCCAATCCGGCAATTTGGGTGACGTCTAATCCCACGCTCGACAATTACCACGACGTCTTCTTCGACTATGTAAATTTGATGGGCTGGCCGCAAAGCTCGTCTTGGCGCGCCATGCTTTCCTCGACCATCATCGCCGTCACTGCCACCTTTTTCTCGGTTGCCATCGGCTTGCTCGCGGCCCTCGCCATCTCGCGCTACCGCATCGGCGGAAACTTCATGGCATTGCAGATTCTCTCCTTCCGCATGGTGCCGCCAATCGCCGTGGCGGTGCCGTTTGCCATTCTCGGCACCACCATCGGCGCCACATTCACGCCGGTCCTGCTAACGCTGGTTTACATCGCCTACACCGTGCCGCTATCGACCTGGATGCTGAAAAGTTTCATCGACCAGACGCCGCGCGAGCTTGAAGATGCGGCGATGATGGACGGCCTGTCGCGCTGGCATGCGCATTTTCGGGTGACGCTGCCGCTGATGCGCGGCGGCTTGGCGGCGACGATATTGTTCATCTTCATTCTAAATTGGAGCGAGGGGGCGATTGCCCTAGCGCTGGCGGCCGGGCGCTATGTCACCATCCCGGTGCAGATCGCCGACAAGGTCGCGAGCCCACATGTACAGGTCGCCCTCGCGGTCCTCGCCGCGCTGCCGCCGCTGGTTCTCGGAATTGCCATTCAGCGGCATCTCAGCCGGGGGTTTACTTTTGGCGCGATCAAGCAGTAATCGCTGGGCCTAAACGGTAATTTCGGCCTTCATATATTCGCTGGCGCGCCCGGAGATACCGACTCGCTCGCCGTTCAACACGCATGTAAGGTCGCCGCCGCGCGCCGATATCTGACGCGCCCGCATCTCCGTTTTGCCAAGACGACCCGCCCAATAGGGCGTCAACATGCAATGCGCCGAGCCGGTCACCGGGTCCTCAGGAATGTCGTGTTTCGGCGCGAAGAAGCGCGAGACGAAATCGACATCGTCGCCTGCCGCGGTGATGATGACGCCACGGCGCTCAAGCCTCTTAAGCGCGTTAAAATCGGGCGCGATGGCGGCGATCTGGCATTGGCGCTCAAACACCGCCATGAAATCCGCCCCGCCATAGAGAAAACTTGGCTCAGCGCCAAGCGCCTGAATGATGTCTTCGCTCACAGCCAATTTGCTGCCGGGCTGCGACGGAAAATCCATCGCCAACAACCCGCCGGCGCCGCGCGCCACTGAAAGCCGGCCACTCCTGGTGTCGAAATTCACCGCGCCGGCGTCGCGCTCAATATGCTCGAACACCACATGCGCCGACGCCAAGGTGGCGTGACCGCAGAGATCGACCTCCGCCACGGGGGTGAACCAGCGCAGCTCATAGGCATCGCCCTTGGCCACCAGGTAAGCGGTCTCCGACAGATTGTTCTCGCCGGCGATGGCCTGCAGGAGATCATCGTCGAGCCAGGCATCGAGCGGGCATACCGCCGCCGGATTTCCCTTGAACACCGCGTCGGCGAAGGCATCAACCTGATACATCGTTATCTTCATGGCTCTGATATGCCGTAATTTGCGCAGCAGAACAAGCCAGCGGTTAGGCTAGCGGGTTGGCGCCGTCCGACGCGTAAACGCGCGGTGGCGTTGGGCGGGTTAATCCACCATCGCCGGTTTGCGGTCCTTCCACGGCAGCGCCTGTTCGAGCTGCCCGGCGAGGCGCAACAGCATCGCTTCGCCCAAGTCGCGGCCGACAAATTGCATGCCGATCGGCAGGCCGCTGGCGGTGGTATGCAACGGCAGCGAAATTGCCGGCTGGCCTGAGGCGTTCATCGGCGCCGTGAAAGGGCAATCGGGCAACATTTTGGTGCGGTTGTAGGTTTCGACGTCGAGCGACATGTCGTAATAGCCATGTTTGCGCGCCGGCACCGGGATCGACGGCATGAGCCAGGTATCGTAGGCCGCCATTTTTCCTGCCATATCGCGGCACATCATCCGCATTCTCTCGACATCGTTGGAATGCTCGACGCCGGAGATGCTGCGGCCTTGTTCCACCATGCTCACGTAAAGCGGCGCCAATTCACCATCTTTAGGCGGGCGGCCGACAAGGGCGCCCATGGCATCGATCCAGCCCGCCGTTTGCACTGCGGTGATCCGCATATAAGCGTCCATCAGCGGCCAAAAATCATAAGGAATTGGCTGCGCTTCCACCGTATGGCCAAGCTCCTCCAGCAGTTTTCCCGTCGCCTGCAACGCCTTGGCCACGTCGCCGTCGATCGGTGTGCAGCCGTCGGGCGATTCCGCGACCATGGCAATTTTGAGCTTGCCGGGCGACGTACCGGCCTCGGTGAGAAACGGCACCGCCGGCTTGGGCGCGGTATAGGGCTCGCCGGGCAGCGAGCCGTTGACCACGTCAAGATATTGGGCCGTGTCGCGCACGCTCCGCGACAGGCACAGGAAGACCGCGCCGCCATACCAGAAATCAACCGCCGCCGGCGCGCCGGATACTCTGCCGCGCGATGGTTTGAGGCCGACCAATCCCGAGTGCGAAGCCGGCACCCGGATCGAGCCGCCGCCGTCGCTGGCTTCGGCAATCGGCAACACGCGTGCCGCTACCGCCGCCGCCGCACCGCCCGAAGAGCCGCCCGGTGTGCGCGATGTATCCCACGGGCTGCGCACAGTACCGAACAGCCTCGGCTCGCAGGCCAGCGCCCAGCCAAGCTCCGGCACGTTGCTTTTGCCCAGCAGCGTAAACCCCGCCGCCTTGGTGAGCGTTACCGTGTGTGAATCGAACGGCGCCACCAAATCCTTCATATATGGGCAGCCATTGGTCATCGGCTGACCTTCCCAGGCCGTCGCTAGCTCCTTGATCAGCCACGGCACGCCCTTGAAGGGGCCGTCCGGCAGCGCTGGATCGGCGGCCATATGCCGACCCACATGGAACGCGTCATTGGTTAGAAAATTGAGCTCCGGATTGAGCGCCTCGGCGCGCCGGATCGCTTCTTCCATGATCTCGCTCGGCGTAATTTCCTTCTTGCTGACAAGTTCAGTCAGACCGATGCCGTCGAGGTCGCCATATTCTGGGAAGGACATGTCATCTCCAGTTTGTTCGTGTGGGCTGCGCATACGTCGGCGCTCAACATACGCCCGTGCGCGCTGCCGCGAAAGCCATGCTACGGGCTAGCCATCTTCCTTGCAGGTGAACTTGCGCGCGAGAGTGCGGAGAGTCGCCACAGTCGTTTCGAGATCGCCGAGATCCATATCTGCCGCCAGCCGTTCCGCCATTTCCTCGAAGCTCGTGCTCAACCCGGCGTAAAACTCCTCGCCCGCCAGCGTGACCGCCAGCAGGCGCGAGCGTTTATGCGCCGGATTGGCAATAAATTCGACCAGCCCGAGCGCCACCATCTCGTTGGCCATGCGCTGAATATGCTGGCGCGCCACCGGGCGCACACGGGCGAGCGCCGGCACGGTCTGCGGCCCGTTCTCCACCAGCGAGCGCAACAAGCCGTACACTCCAGCGCCCGTAGGGGTGACCGCGCCGATGGTTGCGCCGCCGGCGGCGGGTGCGGTGATCTCCTTGCCGGCAGCGCGCATCTTGAAAAATGCCTGCGCCAGCCCCCACATCAATTCCATAAGGGCGCGCCCCTCGGGTGTCGAGGGCACCCTATCAGCGCTCTTTGCGTCATGCTTGGCCATCGCCCGAACCGTATCGTGCCGCCCCTTGAAAAGCAATAATAGGCACCTATATTGTCATTATGACAACAAACTTGTCACTTTTGTTTCAAACCTAACAAGGGAGCATGAAGATGAGACGCAGGACCTTATTCATCGGCGGCGGCGTCGCCGCAGTGGCGTTAGCGCTGACTTTTGTAGGGCTTAAAGTGAGCCACCATTCGGCCTGGGCGCACGGCGGGCATCACATGGCGGGCAGCATGTCAGGTGGCATGATGCATTTCTGTTCGTCAGACCAAGGCGCGCATTTTGATCGCCTATCGGGCCATCTCAAATCCGAGCTTGATCTCGACGGCGCCCAGTTAGCGGCATGGGACGACCTCGCCTCCGTCTGGCGACACAGCGAAACCACGATGCGCGCGAGCTGCGCTGCGATCGAGAACAGCGCCGAGACCCAGGGCGTGGGCGGATTATTGGCGCGCGCTGAAATCCAAATGGAATCCGGCCTCACTGCCGTCCGCACGCTGCGTCCGGCGTTCGAGCAGTTTCACGCCACGCTCAACGTCGAACAACAAGGCAAGCTCGACAGCTTCGGCCATCGCTAAAGGAATAGCCTTGGCCGCCAAACCATAGGATCATCTCGCATGGCAGATCAAAAAAGTGATTCCTCCGGCGCCATCGCGCCGCCACCCGTCATCGGATTGGCGCTGGCGGTGCTCGGCGTGGTGGTCGGCCAGATCTGGCCGGTCGAGATCATCCCCGCACCCTGGCAGTACGTCGCCGGCGGACCGATTATCGCCGGCTCCGTGCTGCTGGTTGCGAGCGCCTTCCGGCTGTTTCGCAAAGCCAAGACGCCGGTGCCGACATACCGCACGCCACAGGCGTTGGTCACCAGCGGCGTCTATCGCCTGACCCGCAATCCAATCTATCTCTCGATGCTGCTGCTGATCGTCGGCCTCGCCGTGACTCTCGACAATATCTGGCTAATCGCCGCCGCGGCAGTGTTTCAGCAAATCATCCGCTGGGGCGTGATCGCCCGCGAGGAGCCTTTCCTCGAAGCCAAATTCGGCGAGGAATACCGCGCCTTTAAGCAGCGCACGCGGCGCTGGATATAGGCCGTCCTACTCGGCCGCATCTTCCAGCGTTTGCTGGCGGTGCTTCATCACCTTCATGGTGACATGCTCGCCCGATGTGGTGCGGTCATATCTGGCGGGACGCTCGGTGCTGCAACAGGTCGGAATACACTCGACCACTGCGTCATAATTGGGTTGATGGAAAAACAGCAGCGATGTTTTGCTGATATGCGCTTTTTCGCGCGGCGGATTGGCAACGCGGTGCAGCGTTGACACCCAGATATCATTGGTCCATTCCGACATCAAATCGCCGAGATTGACGGCAAATGTGCCGTCGATCCAAGGCACCGGAGACCAGCCGCCGTCGCGGCGCAGCACTTCCAGCCCGCCAACATCGGTGTCGGTTTGGACGATGGTGAGGCTGCCATAATCGGTGTGGGCGCCACCGCGTAGCTGCCCGGATTTAGGCGCGTCGTCCTGGCCGGGATAGTGAATGACGCTGAAATTAGCGATCTGCTTGTTGATCTTGTCCTGGAACCAGCGCTCCGGCAGATCGAGAGCGACGGCGAAAATGCGCATCAGGTCCGCAGCCAAACGCTCCATTTCGCCATAATATGTTTCCCACAAGGCCCGCATGGCGGGCGGGCGTTCTGGCCAGATATTGGGCGCGAACAGGCGCGCACCTTTGGCGCCGAAATGATATTCGTCAAAATCAACGCCGAACGGACCGCAGGAATAGGATTCCTTCAAATCCGGCGGCGTTTCTTCATCGAGGCTAAGTGCCAACGTCTCGCCGCCCGGCGGCGTGTAGCCGCGGTAGCGGTCTGGCGGCATTTGATGCGCCATCTTCTCCCAATAGGGCAAGGCGAAATATTCGTGGCTGACCGCCTGCATGTCGGCAATCAATTGCGGTGACACACCATGCCCCTCGATCACCAAAAAACCGATCTCGCGGCAGGCGCTGTCTAGTTTTGCCGCCACAGCCGCCTTGTCCGAAGCGCCTCCCTTAAGAAACGGCGCGATATCGATCAAGGGAACAGTCTGATCGCTCATGTCCCTACCCTATTTATTTCTAGCTCAGAGATAACATATCGCGCTGCCGAAGGCGATACACGGAATTTAATTGTGGTCAGGCCGAAGGCGGTGAGGCCCTGGAGTCACGGCGGGTCAGGCGGTAGCGAAATATTGCGCAGGCAGGTCTCGGGCCGGCGGTAATATTCGGCCTCGGCGCGCTCTTCCTCAGTGGCGTAGCTCCGCTTCATCTGCGAGCCGAGACGCTGCGAATGGGCGGTGAGATAGCGGCCATAGCGGCAGCGTTCGGTGTCGTACACCTCGAGCGCGTGGCTGATGTCATCTGCGAACACCGTCAGCAGCTCAGCCAGGAGCACCGCATCGCCCGCCGCTTTGGTCACGCCCATGCCGCAATGCGGGCGCGCCAGAAACGCCGCATCTCCAAGCAACAGGGCGCGGCCTGAAACCATCGCCGGCACATCCATATCGACCACGCTTTGAAAAAACGGCGTCTCGATCAGTTCCACCATCTCGCGGAACTGCGGCGCCAAATTGGCGTCAGCCGCGGCGCGCAGCTCGGCCACGGCTTCGCCGCGGATCAAACCGGGCGGAATGCCGAACGGATGATGCTTGCCCGTTTCGTCGGTCATCAGGCGACGCAGCGCACCGTTATCCTCTACCCGGCGGTACCAGACGATATTATAGCGCCGGTGGCCAGGCCGCACGTCGCCGCCCTCGCCGGTAATCGGATAGCCCAGCATATGCTCGCCGGACGGCAGGCAGAAGGCGTAGAGCGAAAACAACGCATCATGAGTTTCACGTGAAACCGCAGCCTCCGGCACGATGCCGCGCCAGGCGACATAGCCGGCATAGACTGGCTTGGCATCCGGCCAATATTGTCGGCGCAGCGTGGAATAAATACCGTCGGCGCCAATCAACAGATCCGCGTCGATCACCGTGCTATTGGCAAACAGCGCCCGCACCCCGGCGTCGGTTTGCTCAGCCCGCGAAAATTCCATACCGGGAAAATAGCGATCAGCCGGAAAAGCCGCGCGCAACAACGCCAACAGGCTGCTCCACGAGCACATGATCTG
Organism: Pseudomonadota bacterium; assembly: GCA_027624955.1. Taxonomy (NCBI): domain Bacteria; kingdom Pseudomonadati; phylum Pseudomonadota; species Pseudomonadota bacterium. The sequence goes on along the minus strand of JAQBTG010000002.1, from coordinate 115,243 downwards.
CGGCAAGCGATGGCGCGCCATGACCGAGCCATCGCGCGCCAGCACGATACGTTCTTCGACGCTGGTGCCGATGGCGTCATTCATGTTGACGCCGGCCTGGTCGAAGGCGGCGAACATTTCAGGATGCGCCGCGATGCCGGCGCCGCGCCCTGACAGCTCCTCGCCGATACGCTCATGCACCGTCACGTCGCAGCCGGCGCGCCACAGCATATTGGCCGCCAGCAAGCCGCCGAGCGAGCCGCCGATGACAACGACGCGGGGGTTCGTCACCTGGCGAAACCGCGTCGTTCGCTCAGCCCCACAATCTTTCGCTGGCGATCTTGGCGCCGTCGGTCAGGGCGCCGAGCTTGGCCCAGGCGACATCGTTGGCGACGAACTCATAGCTGGCGAACGTACCGAAGCCGCAATCCGTGCCGGCAATCACCCGCGTCTTATCACCCACCGCATCGACCACGTTGCAGATGCGGTTGGCCACCACTTCCGGATGTTCGAGATAGTTGGTGGTGACGTCGATGACGCCGGGGATCAGCACCATGCTGTCAGGCAACGGCAAATCGCGGAAGGCCGTGAACTCATGCTCATGGCGCGGATTGCCGAGCGGAATGCTGAGCGCGCCGACCTTGGCCTGATAGAGAATGGGCAGCAAATCCTTCACCGGCACGTCGTCCTGATGTGGCCCCTGCCAATTGCCCCAGCACACATGGAGGCGCACGCGATCCGGCGGCACATCGGCAAGCGCAATGTTCATCGCCTCAATATGCAGCTCGACACGTTCGAGGAATTCGCCGAGCGGCCGGTCGCCATACATGATCACCCGCTCCATCGCCAAGTCTGGGGCATCGAGCTGTAAGACATGGCCCTGACTGACCAAATAGTCATATTCCTTCTTCAATTCCTTGGCGATGCTGAGCACATAATCGCGGTCATTGGCATAGGCCTTGTTGTTCTTACCACGCAGCAAGGTGGTGCTGACGATGCCCGGCGACGCGGCCGTCATGAAGGTCTCTGCATAGCCGCCGGCTGACGCGGCGAGCCCCTCGGCAAAGAGCGCGCATTCGCCGCGCGCACCGCTCAGAGAATCGTCATAATGCAGCTCTTCCAGCGCTTCGGGGGCGTTCCACACCTTCGCCAAATCATCGGTGGCGCCAATCTGGCGGATGAAGAATTCGGCATATTCGGGGAATTTTTCCATATCGGTCGGGCGTTTGCGCACTGATTCGCCGCCGAAGCCCGAGATTCGCTCGGTCACATAAGTGGAAAAGCCGATGCGCGGCACTTCGCCGTCATTGACGATATCGATGCCGGCGCCGAGTTGCTTGGCGAGCACGATGTCGAGCGCGGTGCGCGCCTCGCGCGTCATATCCGCCGGGTCATATTCCTTACGCTGCTCGCGCGCGACCAGCAATTTGGTCAGCGCCTGGGTGCGTGGCAGGCTGCCGGTATGGGTGGTAAGAATTCGTTCGTTGCTATGTTTCATAATGTGCAGCCCTCCCGCCGCGTGAATTAAATTTGATCCGACGCTTCCGGCAGGCCGGCCTTGCGCAATTCACCGAGATACTCCGTCTTTGCCGCCTCTATCAAGCGGGTATAGCCGACCACATCGGCGGCAACTATGGCGGACAAGCGGCGTTCCATGAAATTCTCAGGCAAACTCCGGCATCACATGCTTGGCGAACAGCTCCATCGAATGGGCGGCATCGGCACCCTTGATGCCCGGCATGTGCATCCAGCAGATCATCTCACTGGGGTTTAGCTCGGCCTGATACTTCTTGATCTCGGTGACGGCGAAGTCCGGATCGCCGATAATGTAGCGCCGCTTGAAGCCCTCGAAAGCGACCGTGTCGCTTTGCTCAACCACCTGGCCGTCATCGCCGCGCAGCACGCGATCACCAGCCGCCGAGGCGGCGCCGTAAAGCTCACGGTAGAGATAATCGATCGCCGGCGCCGCCAGCTCTTCCGCTTTCGCAGTGCTCTCAGCAATGAATACCTGGCGGATAATTGGGCGCTCCGGCGGTTGCCACCCGGCCTCTTGAGCAGCGGCGTCATAGGCGGCGTAATGTTCTTTCAATTCGGCGATGCCGTGGCGTGGCGACATAATTTGTATGGCGCGGCGCTTGACCGCCCGGCGCAGGGAGGATGCGGCGGAGACGCCGTACCAGATCGGCGGATGCGGGCGCTGCACGGTTGGCGGCGTCACCCGCGCCTCAGGCGCTTTGTAATATTTGCCGTCGAAATTGAACGGCTCGCCGGTCCACGCGGCAGTCATCAGATCGAGCGCTTCCTCGAACCGGGCGACGCGCTCTTCACGCGGCACGCCATGGGCGGCGAACTCCTCGCTGACATAGCCGGGCGCCACGCCGAACACAAAGCGACCATTCGAGAGATTGTCGAGCACCGCCACGTCTTCGGCCAATTTCAACGGCGCGTAAAGCGGCACAAGGAGAACGCTGGTGCCAATGCGCATGTGCTCGGTCACCGCTGCGGCGCCGGCCATGGCGATCAGCGGCGACGGGCAGAAGCCGTCTTTCTGCACATGATGCGAGGCCTGAAACGCTGAGCTATAGCCGAGCGCTTCGGCGCGCGGCAGGCAAGCCAGCATATCGCCATAAGGCTCCTGCCAGGGAATGCCGCCGCCGGGCGGATTTTGATAGGCGAACAAAAGTCCGAATTTCACGTTTCAGCTCCCAAAAGGTGGCAGGGCACGATTACCAACTGTCCCACTCCTTAGCTATAGCGAGCAATAAAAAACGGGGCCCTACGGCCCCGTTTTTCATTCTTGGGCAGCTCCTGGCTGGCTATTGTGCCTTCCAAGTTCCGGCTTTTACCAACTCATCTGTCACGCGATTGAGCGCACGTTGGAAGCGGGCGACCACTTCGTCCACTTCGCTCTCATTGATCACCAACGGCGGTGAGAAAGAAAGCGCATTCATCTGCATCAATGCCCGACTAATGAGCCCTTCCTCGATGCAATATTTCGATAGCGTCGGCGCCACTTTGAGGCTCATATCGAGCGGCGTCTTATTGGCCTTGTTGGCAACCAGCTCGACGCCCGCCATCAACGCCACGCCACGGACATCGCCGACCAACGGATGATCGGCCACTTCCTTACGCAGCTTGTTCTGGAAATAGGTCCCCATGCGGGCCGCGTTGGCCGGCAGATTCTCACGCTCCATGATGTCGATATTGGCCATCGCTGCGGCCGCCGCGATCGGATGGGCACTATAGGTGTAGCCATGCGCGAACGCGCCGACTTCCGGTGTGCCATTCATCAGCACCTGCCAGATTTCCTCGGAAATAATCGAGGCAGACATTGGGATATAGGCGCTGGTGAGGCCCTTGGCGATGGTCATGATGTCGGGCTCGAAATTGTAGGTTTCGGCGGCGAACCAGTTGCCGGTGCGGCCAAAGCCTGTGATCACTTCATCGGCGATCAGCAGCACGTCATACTTTTTCAAAACGGCCTGAATTAACTGGAAATAGCCTTCCGGCGGCGGTACCACGCCACCGGCGCCCATCACCGGCTCGGCGATGAAGGCGGCGATCGTCTCCGGCCCCTCGGCGATGATCATTTCCTCAAGCTTGGCGGCACACCATTTGGAGAAATCAAGCTCGGTCATGCCGGGCTCGGCTTTGGTGTAATAATGCGGCATGACGGTGTGCAGCATGCGCTCCAGCGGCAGGTCGAAAGCGGTGTGCACCATCGGAATGCCGGTCATGCTGCCCGCTGCCACGGTCACGCCGTGATAGCCGAACTCGCGCGAGATAATTTTCTTTTTCAGCGGCTTGCCGCGCAAATTATTGAAATACCACACCAATTTTACGTTGGTGTCGTTGGCGTCCGAGCCTGAATTGCCGAAGAACACTTTGCTCATATTGTCCGGCGCCAGCCGCAAGATACGGTCGGCAAGGCGGATCGACGCCTCATTCGCCATCGATGCAAAGGAGTGATAATAGGCCAGCTTGCTGGCCTGCGCGGTGATCGCTTCGACCACTTCCTCGCGTCCCCAGCCGATGTTCACGCACCACAGCCCGGCCATGGAATCGATATACTCCTTGCCGTTGGTGTCGGTGATGTTCACGCCGTTGGCGGACGCGACGATCGTCGGCCCGTTTTCCGCATGATCCTTGAGTGCGGTGTAGGGGTGGAGAAAACTCTGCTTGTCCATCTCCTCAAGGGAGAGGTTATGTGCTGGTTGCACGCTCATTTCGGGCTCCTCATGCTCCCCGCGCCATTGCCGGGGGCCAATCTCACGCGCCGCCATTGGCAGCGTGATCACACTATTATGAATCTGGCGCGACTATCGCCGATCTTGCCGTCCGGTTCCAGTAGGATTTCGCTTGCGGGAGAATTCCTCGGCCCGGGGACCGTCCGCGATGTTATGCTGCGCCAGCCATGACCCGGGCCAACGAAATTCCCATTCCCAAATCTGCGATGCGCGGTATCGAATGGCCGGCGATTCCCGACATGACCGGCAATATCCTGCTCGCCCTATTATTTCAGCTCGAACAGAGCCAGTGGTGGTCGCCCGAACGCTTGCGCGCCGCACAATTCCGCCAGGCGAATTCGCTCCTTGCTCACGCTTTCGCCAGCGTCCCCTACTATAGCAAACGTCTCACGGAGGCCGGATATAGCCCGGACACCCCGCTCAACGACGAAGCCTGGCTCAACCTGCCGCTTCTAAAGCGCGAGGATATCCAACAGGCCGGCAACGGATTGAATTCGCAAGCCCTGCCCCAGGGTCATGGCAAAACCCATAAAATCTCCTCCTCCGGCTCGACCGGCAAGCCCGTCGAGTTGCTCGGCACTGGGCTCACGAGCATCTTCTGGAATTTGTTTACGGTGCGCGACTTCTTCTGGCGGCGCTGCGACCTAAGCGGCAAACTTGCCGCCATCCGGCCCAGTAAATCAGGAACAGCCAATTATCCCACGGGCGCTATGATCCCCAATTGGGGACCCGGCTTCGCATCGGCCGTCCCGAGCGGCCCATCCTGTTTTCTCAACATCAGGACACCGGTGGCGCAACAAGCTGAGTGGTTGGCGCGCCAGGATGCCGACTACCTCATCACATTTCCCTCCAACCTAGAGACACTGATTCACCATTGCGTGGAAGCGAACATCGAGCTGCCCCGGCTGCGTGAGGTAGAAACGCTTTCCGAACGATTGCCGCCCGGCCTCCGTGCATTATGCAAGGAACATTGGAATATTCCGCTGGTCGATATGTACACCGCGATGGAGACCGGCTATTTGGCGCTGCAATGCCCTGAGCATAGCCACTATCACATCCAGTCAGAGCATGTGATCCTGGAAATCCTCGACGCTGATGGGCGCCCCTGTGCAGCCGGTAAAACCGGCCGCATCGTCGTGACGGATTTGCACAATTTCGCCACGCCTCTGATCCGCTACGATATTGGCGACTTTGGCGAAGCGGGGGCACCGTGCGATTGCGGCCGTGGTCTACCGGTCATCAAGAAAATCATGGGCCGGCACAGAAACATGATCACGCTGCCTGATGGCTCTCAGCAATGGGCGATTTTCCCCGCCAGGGAATGGGGCCACATCGCGCCGATCCGCCAATTGCAGATGGTCCAGCACGCGCCTGACCGCATCGAAGCGATCGCCGCAATGGAGCGGCCGATGCGCGCGGAGGAACAGGAGCTGTTTATCTCCACCATGCAGCGCAATTTGAATTTTCCGCATCGCATCGACGTCAAGATTGTCGATGAAATTCCACGCGGCGCCAACGGCAAGTTCGAAGATTTTATTAGCCTGATTGAGACCTAGCGCAATTCCGAATTCGCTGACATCGCAGAAGTCCATTTACCATCCGGAGTTTCCGGTTTCGCCCGCCTTGCGGAATTGCCGGTCGTGTTATGCTCGCCGGCGATGAAATCGGCGAACCACATCCCCGTTCCCAAATCCGCGCTGGAAGGCGTCACTTGGCCCGCTATCCCAGATCACATCAGCAATATTCTGCTGTCTCTTCTCTTTCAGCTCGAGCAGAGCCAATGGTGGCCACCCGAGCGTTTGCGCGCGGCTCAATTTCGTCAGGCGGACACGCTGCTGCGCCACGCGTTCACGAACGTTCCCTACTATTCCAAACACTTGGCCGAAGCCGGCTATAACCCGGACACGCCACTCAACGACGGCATCTGGCTCAATCTGCCGCTTCTCAAACGCGAAGACATCCAACAAGCCGGCAACGATCTGACGACACGAACGTTGCCGAAGGCCCATGGCAAGACCAGTAGAATCACCACTTCGGGTTCTACCGGCAAGCCCGTCGAATTGCTCAGCACCGGTCTCACCGCCGTGTTCTGGAACCTGTTTACAGTGCGAGACTATTTTTGGCGGCGCTGCGATCTAAGCGGCAAGCTGGCCGCCATCCGGCACGACAAATCCGGTGCCGCCGCTTATCCCGATGGCGTCCTGCTGCGCAATTGGGGGCGCGGCTATGCTTCCGCCGCCCCAACCGGCCCCGCCACTATTCTCGCCATTGCAACACCGATTGCACAACAGGCCGAATGGCTGGTGCGGCAGAACGCTGATTATCTCATCACCTATCCGTCTAATTTGGAGGCCCTGATCCGTCATTGCGCCGATGCCGGTATCGAGCTGACGAGTCTGCGCGAAGTGCAAACTTTATCGGAGCTTTTGCCGGCAACGCTGAGGGCGCTCTGTGAGCGGGAATGGAATATCCCGCTCGTCGATATGTACACCACGCAGGAGGTCGGTTATTTGGCGCTGCAATGCCCCGAATACCCGCACTATCATGTGCAGTCCGAGCATGTGATTTTCGAGATCCTCGACGAAAACGGGCGGCCCTGCGACGTCGGCCAAACCGGTCGCGTGGTGGTGACGGATTTACACAATTTCGCCACTCCGGTGATCCGCTATGATATCGGCGATTACGCTGAAGCCGGCCCGCCTTGCGCTTGCGGCCGCGGACTTCCGGTGCTTAAGCGCATCCTCGGGCGGGCGCGCGGCATGCTCATACTGCCAAACGGTGAACGGCGATGGCCGGTTCTTGGAGACGGACAATTCAACGATATCGCGCCGATCCGGCAATATCAGTTCGTGCAGAAAAGCCTGGAAAGAATAGATGTCAAATTTGTCACCGGGCGGCCTTTGGTCGATGCGGAGGAGACAGCGCTGAAGGCGCTCATTCATGCCAAACTGGGATATGCGTTTGATCTGCACTTCAGTTATCCTGATGAAATACCGCGGAGCGCCGGCGGCAAATTCGAGGATTTTCGTTCCGAAATCGAGGTTTGAAGGCTACCAACAATTTCTATGCTGACGCGCTGAACGACACCTCGGGGGCAAAGCCCTCGCCGACGATACTGCGCTTCATCGCCCCGCCCAAATCCAGCAAATCCGCTCGCGAGCGGGATTCGGCGGCCAGCCGGATGGCGATTTTGGCACACCAATCCTGCGCCGAACGCTCGGCCAATTGATCCCAATCAAATGCCATGGCGATCATCGCGCCAGCGTCCGGGTTTTCGACGTTCCTGCCCGATGCCGGGCCGGCGGGTGCCAGGATGCGCAGATATTTATCGCTGTCGGATACATAGGCGTCATAGCGCGCCGCCAGAGTCACTTGCGGTGTTGGCGGCGTCCAACGCTCTAAGTCCAATTCGCCAATCGCGAAGGAGTCCGAACTGGGGCCGCTGACAATATTGTCGATGACCAGCGGAATAAGACATTCGGGCGGGAAAATATCGTGCGCACCGCAAAAATCTGAAGCGATGACGATTTTGCCTCTGCTCGCCGCCTCGACCGTGACCCTGCCCAGAGATTCGATGCTTGAGACCGAAGGAAACAGAACGATGTCGGTACTCGTCAATATCTGCATTGTGCGTCGGTAATCGAGCTCGCCATAAAAATTAACCGCCACGCCCAAGGCTTCGACTGCGGCACTCGCGTCCTTCCCAAAATTTTCGCCGTCGGTGCTGGAGCCACACACATCCAGCGACGTGATTTCCCATCCGACGGCTTTCATTCGGCGGATTATTTCAGGCACGAACTGAAACCCTTTATCGGCAGTGACGCGGCTGAAAAATCCACATCGAACGTTGCCGCCCGGCGCGTCGCCGGAACCGGAATCAATCTGTCCGGAAGATTCGAGCAGCGGATAATGTTGCAGCGCACCGCGCGCCGTTTCGAGCGGCGCCCAAACATCGCGGCAATAATTCGATACATGCGCGCACACATCGCCCGGCCGCTCTAGTTCCCGTGCAATAAATTCCTGGAAGGCATAGCCCACCCAGCCAAGCGTGCGAACCTCGCGGACGATGCGGAAGTTCAACCCATTTGCCTCGCGCAAGCCGAACAAAAGCGCCGCCAGCGGGCCGCAATTGGCATAGACGACATCAAGATTAGCCAACCGCTTGGCAATCCTCCCGCCGAGAAATTCGGAAACGTCGAGCCAAGTGACGCGCCATGCATTATCGCTCTCTTGTGACTCAATGCGGCGCGTCGCGCGCTCGATATCTGAGAATCCCAACACCGCCCCATCGCGCGCGACATGCCCGGTGTGCCAGGGGCCAGCGAAGACACCCAGCCGACCATCTTCGGCGCCCGAGCGTGATGTCACGCGCGTCTTAATCCGTCGATCACTTGCTCAACCAGCGCGGTGGCCGAATTTTTCTGCCGCCAGTCCATTTTGCCCAGCTTCGCCTTGATTCTGAGTTCGGGCAGCGCATCACTGGCTCGAACCAGTGCAGCGCCAATATTTTCCGGCGTGAATTCATCGAATAGGACACCGGCACCCCAGCCCGCCTTTAACTGCCGCGCCATCCAGCTTCGTGCCGGCGCAACGCAAACCAAGCCAAGCGATACGGCCTCGGCAAAGCATGCAGATGTGCGAAAATCATAACGCTCGCACATATAAGGGAGCAGTCTAATTTCAACGCTTTGCAGGCGGCGAAAATAATCTTGGCGCGACAAGGCGCCCGGCCAATAGATGCATTCGGCCCCCGTGACTGCGTCAAGGCGAGCCGATATTTGATCGATCTGCGGCTGGGAACCCTGAATAAAGATGCGCTTGCCGGGGCGTGCGCGGCAAAAATTTTCCAGCACGCCGGCAACGATATGACTTCCGGTTTCCGGACGCAGATGGCCCATCACACCGACATGGATAGGTTCAATAGTTTCGCCGTCAAGCGCGCCACCCGGCTCTTCGAATTGATCCGTTGGCAAAGAGCATTCGGCGAACGGCACCTGCATCACTTCAGTCAAGAGTTTCGCCAATTTTTTATTCGTGGCGTAAAAATTCATTCGATCTGCTGGCAACAGCTGCTTCAACTGATGTGCAGCGAAGCGGTGAAACGAAATATTGCCGCGTAGCTTGCTGCTCGCTTCGTCCAGGCGCCACGCGAAATCAGGATTGTGAAAGATGAACGTGACTTTCGGCCGATGAGTTGCCGCGAGTCCTGCTAGCCAAAGTGCCACGCCGTGAACCTCAATGTCGGTGCTAAAGGGCACAATGACGGCTTCGTCTACCCGCACATCTGGCAGAGCATCTCGAAGCGTCTCGGCAAATACGCGCCCTAGGACTGTAAAGCTCTGCAAGTGTGAGATGACCGGGTCATCGCTCAACACCTGCCCAGAGCGGAACGGGAACACCGGCACGCCGCCGGTGTCGGCAATGACGTCGGCATCCGCGTGTTGATTGATGAACACCGTCGCTTCACAGCCGAGTTGCGGCAGGACACGTTGCCACGCCAGTATCTCGTTGTAAGCGTGGCCCAGTTTGTTGACCAGATGGTGCTGAATTAAGTAGAGCCGCATGGCAACAATTTTTGCATGCTTGCGCTTAACATCAGGCCAACGACAGCGTCACGCCGTGGCGCGGAATTCGCGGGCGCTGATCGTGTCGGCGCTGTTGTCGGCGTATTTGACGTAGGCTTGGATGTGATACTCGGCGCCGTTGGTCGTCTCGCGCGCGCCTTTGGTTTGCTCCATCGCATCGAACCAGCATTTGAGGCGGGTGCAATCTGCGGGGAGCATGGTGCCGCGGTAATGTTCCAAGGCCGGCAGGCGCTCGAACCAAGGATAGAGCGCCAGATCGACCAGTGTCAGCTGACCGCCAAACCAATAAGGGCCGGCGCTCTCGGCAGCGATCGCCGCTTCCATCAGGCGGAAATACGCGGTCAGGGTTGCCGCCTCTTGCGCCCGCTTTTCCTGCTCCTGCGCCATCAACAAACGGTAGAAGCAAGGCAGCAGTTTCATGTTCATGAAATCGATCCAGATGCGCGCCGTCGCCCGCGCGCCGGGCGCCGCCGGCATCATCGCCGGGGTCGGAAAGGTTTCGTCGAGATATTCATTGATGATTGCCGATTCATAGACCACCCGGCCCTGATGGCGGATCACCGGCACTTTTGAATAGGGTGAGATTTCCAGGAACCAATCCGGCTTGTCGTTAAGATCGACTTCGCGCAGCGTAAAGGCCACATCCTTCTCGATTAGAATCATGCGCGTGCGTTGGGCAAACGGGCAAACCTCGGCGCTGAAAATTTCTACGTCGCTCATGAAGCGCTTCCTTGATTCAAAAATTTTGGCTGGGTGCTGAGTCTAATCTATCGTCCACGCATTGCCGCCCGCAAGCCAAGCATTTATCTTCGCCGCAGCGCAGGTGCAAAACCGTTTGGACGAGCGCTTCCGCGCCTCATTCTCAAACATTCGACAGGGGCCGAAACTATGGACTCGTTGCCCAGTATGCTGGATCTCCAAGGATGAACTTGCGCCAAGCCCGCACCGGCGAACTGAGTGACCTAAGCGCGCTCTGCATGCGCTCCAAAGCGCTGTGGGGCTATGACGCAGATTTCATGGCTGCGTGCCGGACCGAACTTACGCTCGGCCCCGATGACCTTCGGAGCAGCCTGGTGCAAATCGCCGAGGACGCCGGCGCCACCGTTGGAATGGTGCAGCTCGTAGTGCGGTCGGCAGGCGCCGAGCTTGCAAAACTCTTCGTCGAGCCCTGTCACATACGTCGCGGCGTCGGCCGGGTGCTGTTCGACTGGGCCGCGGCAGCGGCGCGCGTCGCCGGCGCCACCAGCCTGAGTATTGAATCCGACCCCGCCGCCGCCGATTTCTATCGCCGCATGGGCGCGGTCGATGCCGGCACGGCGCCATCGACTGCGATCCCCGGCCGGGCGCTTCCGCGCCTCATGCTCACGCTTTAGACTCACGCTTTAGACAAAGGTAAAAACCATGGATTCATTGCGCGGCAAACGGGCGATCATTACTGGCGGCGGGCGCGGCATCGGGCGCGCCACGGCTGAGCGTTTCCTCGCCGCCGGTGCCAAGGTGCATGTCTGCTGTGTGACCGACGAATCGCTGCAAAGCGTGCTCGCTGACAATCCCGGCCTGCATGGCAGCCTGGCCGATGTCGGCGTGTCCGATCAGGTGGCGCAACTGTTCGAAGATGCCGCCGCCCATCTCGGTGGGCTTGATGTGCTGGTCAACAATGTCGGCATCGGCGATCCGCGCGCGCCGATCGAAGAGGTCACCGACGCACAGTGGCGCCGCGCCTTCGCGGTGAATGTCGACGGCATGTTTTATTGCATCAAGCGCGCCGTGCCGTTACTGCGCGCGGCCGGCGGCGGCGCCATCATCAATGTGTCCACCGCCTCGACCCGCACCGGCTTGCCCTTGCGGACGCCCTACGTCGCCAGTAAATGGGCGGTCGAGGGCCTCAGCAGTAACCTCGCCCGCGAGCTTGGGCCCGACAAGATCCGCTGCAATTCCATCCTGCCGGGCATGATCAACAATCCGCGCGGTCGACGTTTGGTGGAGCGGCTCGCAGTGGAGCGTGGCCAGGACTATGCCGAGGCCGAAGCGCGCTATTTCAGTTACGTCTCAACACGCAGCTGGATCGAACCCGAAGAGGTCGCCGACATGGCGGTGTTTCTTGCCAGCGATGCGGCGCGCAACGTGTCCGGCCAAGCCATAGGCGTCTGCGGCAACATGGAATGGGAAGAATAACCCACGGTCGTGGCCGCCCGCTTTAGCGCAGTTCTGGGTAGCCGCTCGATGCCGCTTCGGTTTCGAATTCTCTAATCCGCGCATAGGCCGTGATGGGCAGAATTTCGCCGCCGGCGATGAGTAAGTCGCGACACGCATCCTCCAGCTGTGGATCGCTGAGTACTTGCAGTAGCGCAGTTTGCAGACGTGCCGCGAAATTTTCGCCGCGATCGACACGGGTGACAAACGGAATGGCCGGCGCCGAGGCGGTCTGGCAGAGAATGCGGGTGTCAGCCAGCGCCGCTGGCCGGTGGCGCGCCAGCAAAGCATGGCTGACGCTATCGATCGCGCAGATATCCGCATCTCCTTTTGCCACGGCGGCAAGGCTATCGGTGTGGCTGCCGCATTGCATCACGCGGGAAAAAAACCGACCGCCCTGGTGAAGTGGCGCGACCAAAGCCCTCAGCGCATTCATGCCGGAATGAGATTCGAACCCGTTGACGGCGCAAACCCTGCCCCGCGCATCAGATAATTCAGCGATGGCAGAATTCGCCCCAACCACGATCTGGCTGCAATATTCGCTGCCCTGGCAACCCGGCGCCGTATAGCGCGGCGTCACCAAGGGGCGCAAGATTCCGGCGTAGCGGCTGACCAGATCATAGCCGCAGCACTGGCTGATGAAGAGCGCTTCGTCGCGCCATAGCGCATCCAGTTCTTCGCCACGCAGCAAGCCGCTCGGCACATCATCGCAGTCGGCCAATGCCCGCGACAGGGCGGCCCATAGCGCATCCAGCGCGCCGGCGACTTCGGGGAAGTCGTACATCGGAAAACTGGCGCTGGTCATCGCCGTGTCTTTGCCGATAGTCGAAGCCTCAAGCCGCCAGCCGCGCCGCCAGGGCGCGCAGCATTGCCGCACCATCGCCGCGATACGCACTGCCATGCATGCAGGCGAGAACGGCCGGCTCCGTCGCCGCCAGTTTTTCCAGCATCTCGCCGCTGTTCGGCGCATGGGCGTAATAATCCATGCCAGCGCGCGCCTGTTCGCTGGCTTCGAGAATATCGTCTTCGGTGACCGGCGGATGATCGGCACCAAATCGCGTGAACAAATCGCCACACAGCAGGGTAGACGTCATGCTCTCAAACAAATATCCGCACTCCCAGGCATGCGGCAGATGTGGCGTCGCCAGCCAAGTGACGGCGTGGCGGCCAAGCGAAAGGGATTCGCCGTCTCCCAGAACGCGCGGCGGGCGGTCCGCCATATCGCCGATCGACGTCATGGCGGCAATATCACCGCACAGCGGCGCTGCCGCCGGCGCCACCGCCAGGATCTCGTTCAGCGCGCCGCACTCATCCGCCTCGACATGGCCAAAGCTGACATGGCGCAATTTTTCAATCGGCATGACAAGCTCGATCGCCTGGCGCAGCAGCGGAAACATCCCGCGCAAACCGGTGTGGAACAGCAGCGGCTCGTCATCGACAATAAGAAATTGATTGAACGTAAAACCGGGTGGAAACGCGTCACCCGGCAAGACCGGCGTCGAGATGCGGTGAATACCTTCAGCGATCTCATCGATCCGGGTTCCGGACTGTCCATTGGCAATTGGCATGGCTTTCACCCCTTCGGTGTTGCGCGCAAATGATTATGGTGGCGGCGCTACGTTCCAGCCAAATATTTCTCGATGCCCGGTGTGCGGTAGCCGTCCTCATGCCAGGTTATCGGAAAATAATTCTCGTCCATGGCATTGTCGCCAAGGCGCTTGTAGCGGCCGTAAATCGCGCCGGTGCCCGAGGTGAGACGCGCCGGATTGAACTCTGCGTCCGAGCGCATGGCATGGAGCACTAGGGCGCGTCGCGGTTTGTTCGTCCGGTTGTAGCCCGAGCCATGCCAGACCCAACCATGATGAAACGAGCCACCGCCCGCCGGCACTTCGACATAAGCGATATCCGCTTCGATATCCGCCACCCCTTCCGCCTTGGCGGCGTGGCGAAGATTTCGGCGATAATCCTCGGGCCCGTGGAAGTCACCCCCCGGCTCGGTGTGCCGCCAGCGCTGCGAGCCAGGCGCGAATTCCAGCGTGCCGCCCTCGGCCGTGGTGTCGTCGAGAGCGATCCAGAGGCTCAGAAGATCGGACGGGCGATACCAATCGAGATAGGCACTGTCTTGGTGAAACAGCAGCGGCCGCGCACCGGGCGATTTCCACAGCACATTGTCGATCATGATGCGCGCCCCGGGCCAACCGCCCAATTTTGCCACCGCGCGGCCGAAATCCTCGCGCAGCACCACGTCGGCGATGGCGCGGTCGGCGCGCCAGCCATTGCAGATTTGCCGGGTCAGTGTTTCGTCACCGGTGCTGATTTGCCAATTGACTTCGTCCGGCGTCACCCCGGTTTCGAATTCACCGGCGAACAATTTGTCGAAACGCGTGCGCAGGCGCGCCACCGTCGCCGCATCGATCAACCGCCCGACGGTCAAAAAACCCTGCTCCATAAAACGCCGGGCCTCAGTCGCATCGATCTCAAGCATCGCGTCATTTGCCATAGCGCATAGCCTATCCACTATATTGCGGAGGCGCGATACAGGAAGTTTCGGATTCATCGCTGCCCGCTACGAAGCGATGGCGAGCGTCCCGACGTCCCCCATATTAACCCCTCGGCGGCGCCCATCTGGACGCCCTCCCGCGACTTGCCCGGGCGGCTTCGGACAGAGGCACGTTGAGCGACGGGCAAGTCTCAGTCATTCTGGCCAGCAGCAACGAATAGCAAGGAGATAATCGGGTGACGATCGCAGTCGGACTGGGCTTTATGGATTTTCCGTTTTCCTCGGCGGACGCCTATTGGCGCTGGGTGGCGATGTGTGAGGACGGCGGCGTGGATTCGGTGTGGCAGACCGACCGTCTGGTTTCAGAGAAACCGTTTCTCGAATGCATGAGCGCCATGGCGGCGCTGGCCGGCGCTACCAAGCGCCTCAAATTCGGCATGAACGTGGTTTCCGTCGGCCTGCGTGATCCGCTCCTCCTCGCCAAGCAATGCGCCACCATCGACATGCTAAGCAATGGCCGCCTTCTGCCCGGCTTCGGCATCGGCAATATTCGCGCCGCCGATTGGCTCGCCACCGGCGCCGATACGGCGGGCCGCGGGCGACGCAGCAACGAGGCGCTGGAGATCATCGCGCGTCTCTGGGTCGAGGATTCGGTGGATTTCGACGGTGAATTCTACCGCTACAAAAACGCAGTGATTTCGCCCAAGCCGGTGCAAAAGCGCCTGCCGATGTGGCTTGGCGGCGCCAGCGAGGCGGCGATCCGCCGCACCGCCCGCTTCGGCACTGGTTGGCAGGCCGGCCTGGAAACAGCCGACGAGGTCGGCGCCGTCATCTCTGCCATCAAGCTAGCCCTCGAAAAGGAAGGCCGGACGATCGATCACGATCATTACGGCGCCGCCTTCTCCTACCGTTTCGGCGCCTGGGACGACGCCCCAGTGCAGGCGGTTGCGGCCTTCTTCCGCGACCGCCTAGCGCGTGAGCCTGAGCCGCGCATCGTAGCCGGCGGCACGGAACACATCATGGCCCGCCTGCAGGATTATATAGCCGCCGGCGCATCCAAATTCATCCTCAGCCCAATCGGCGAAGGCGACGCGGAAATCTTCTCCCAGACCGAACGCCTGATCGCCGAAGTCCTGCCCGAGGTCAAAAAACTCAACGGCTAGGATTGATCGGGCGGCAGCACTGCGAGGTTGCCGCCGCACCGCTTCGCCTACCAGACCGCCGGGGGATGAAATTCTGCCGCGCCGCGACACTGCCGATGCCTCGCACGCGCAGCATCGGCAGGCAGGGTCGGCGGAAGGAGCGCGCGGTCGGCAGAGACTTGCGCGCCGGATCGATGTTCCTTGGCAGAGCTTTGCAGCGGCATCATTCTTAGAATAATATTGCAGTATATTTCGCATTATAATGCGCTTAGCGGCCGCGCGCTTTCGTCGCATTATAGTACGAAATAGGGGCGCCAACAGACCATGGGGGAGCAGCTATGACAGCCGAAACACCTGCCAACCCTGCCAGCCGGGCGCTGTTTGATGCCCTGGCGGCGCGCGGCCTGACGGTTAGTGCGGTGGCCCGCGCAGGCGGAATTTCAGAGGGGACCTTGCGGGCCTATCGCGATACCGCGGGCCGTGGGCTCAATACCCGCACCCTGCATAAAGTGCTCGGCGCCATTGCTCAGCTCTCTGGCTCACCTGCGCCGTCCGAGCTAGTGGCCGCGGAACTCATCGGCGCGGAGATAAATTTTCCCACCACCGCTGCGCCGGCCGCCGGCTTAAAACCGTCCGGTCTGGCCCTGCCCGCCGCGCGCGAATATAGCGCGCAGGAGCTGGTTTCGCCGTCAGCGCCGCGTATTCCCGTTCGCGGCACCGCGCAGGGCGGCCTGAAAGGCGCCTTCGTGCTAACCGGCGACGATATTGATTATGTGCGCTGCCCGCCGCGCCTCGCCACCGCGCAAGGCACCTATGGGCTTTTTATTGAGGGCGATTCCATGTCGCCGCGCTACGAACCTGGTGAATTGATCTTCGTCTCGCCGCGCCGCCCGGCGCGTATCGGTGACGATGTCGTCATCGTCCAGCGCAACCGCGACGGCGAATATTGCGCCTTTATCAAACGCTTGCTGAAGCGCGACAGCGAGGAAATAGTGGCCGAGCAGTTCAACCCGCCCAAGAAAATCCGCTTTCTTGTGGCCGAAATAGATTCCGTCCACTTGGTCCTGCGTATGGTCGACCTTTACGGCTATTGAATAATATTTTCGTATATTAGTACGACATTATTCGCGCAATCGCGGCGCTGACAGCGGGCGCAAACCACGCCGCCCTATCAGAAACGCAGCGCTTTGGCCTGGACGATGTTGGGCAGCCCACGCAGTTGGTTGAGCACCTGTTCACTGACGTCGCAATCGACCGAAATCAAGCCGATGGCGTCGCCGCCCGCTGCCGCGCGGCCGAGATGGAACGTGGCTATATTAACTTCTGCCGCACCCAGTACCAGGCCAATGCCGCCGATCAGACCGGGCTTATCGGCATTGGTGAAATAGAGCATGTGCGGGCTCAGCTCGGCTTCGATTTTGATTCCCTTGATCTCGACGATGCGCGGCTTGTCACCGGCGATCAGCGTCCCGGCGAGCGAGCGCTGCTGGCGCTCGGTGACCACCGTGAGGCGGATCAGGGTTTGGTAATCCTCGGCTTGGTCGCGCTTCACCTCGCGCACATCGATACCGCGCTCCTTGGCGATCAGCGGCGCGTTCACCACATTCACTGAATCCAACAGCGGATGCAGCAGGCCTTGCAGAATAATGGCGGTAAGCGGCTGGCAATTGAGCGCCGCCGCAGCGCCTTCATATTCAATGGTCGCGCCCACCAGGCCGGTTTCGGTCAACTGGCCGGCGAACGAGCCGAGCTGTTCGGCGAGGCGCATATAGGGCGCGAGCTTGGGCATGTCCTCGGCGGCGATGGTCGCGGTGTTGACCGCATTGATCACCCCGCCGTCGAGCAGAAAATCGCTGATTTGCTCAGCCACTTGGCGGGCGACATTCTCCTGCGCTTCTTCGGTTGAGGCGCCGAGATGCGGCGTGGCGATCACCTGATCCAGTTCGAACAACGGATTGTCGCGCGCCGGCTCAGTCTCGAACACGTCGAGCGCCGCGCCGGCGACATGGCCGCTCTCGATTGCGGCTTTGAGGTCGCTCTCGACCACCAAACCGCCACGCGCGCAATTGACGATGAACACGCCTGGCTTGGTTTTGGCGAGTGCCTCGCCATCGATAATGCCCTTGGTTTCGCGCGTCAGCGGCACGTGCAAGGTGATGACGTCGGCCCGCGCCAACAGCTCATCCAGCTCGACCCGCTCAACGCGGAGCGCATTGGCGCGCTCTGGCGAAAGATAGGGATCATAGACGATCACCCGCATCTTCAGGCCGAGCGCCAGGGTCGCGACGATGGCGCCGATATTGCCGCAGCCGATGATGCCGAGCTCTTTCTTGCAGAGCTCAATCCCCATGAAGCGGCTCTTTTCCCATTTACCGGCGCGGGTCGAGCGGTCGGCCAGCGGAATTTGCCGCGCCATCGCTGCCATCATGGCAATCGCGTGCTCAGCGGTGGTGACCGAATTGCCGAAAGGCGTGTTCATCACCACGATGCCGCGCGCCGTCGCCGCGTCGAGATCGATATTGTCGACGCCGATGCCGGCCCGGCCGATGACCTTGAGATTGTCGGCCGCGGCGATAATTTCCGCAGTCGCCTTGGTCGCTGAACGCACCGCGAGGCCGTCATAATTGCCAATAATGGCACGCAGTTCTTCCGGCGTGAGACCGGTTTTCACATCCGCCTCGATTCCGCGCGCGGCAAATATCTCCGCCGCCAACGGGCTCATCTTGTCAGATATCAATACTTTGGGCATGGCCTACCTTTAATGCAGCAATTCAATGCGTCACGGCGCATGCGCCGTGCGCATTTCGGCCCACACCCAGTCGAGCCAGGGCAGAAGCTTCGCCAGATCGCGCTGTTCGACCGTGCCGCCACACCAGATTCTGAGGCCGGGTGGCGCCGCACGGTGGGTGGCGATATCGAATGCAGCGCCCTCGCGCTCCAGCATTTGCGTAAGGCTGTCGACGATCTCCCAGCGCGCTTTTTCATCGAGCGCGGTGAACCAATCCTCGGTCAGGCTGAGACAGACCGACGTGCGCGAGCGCGTCGCCGGATCGCGGGCGAGAAATTCGACCCACGGCGTCTTCGTCACCCAGGCATCAACCACGGCAAAGTTCGCTGCGGCACGCGAGATCATGGCCGTGCCACCGCCGATGCTCTCGATCCAACGCATCGCGTCCAGCGCATCCTCGACCGCAAGCATCGAGATGGTGTTGATGGTCTGGCCGCGAAAAATGCCTTCGATGATCTTTTGTCCCTTGGCCATGCGGAATAGCTTGGGGATCGGCCAGGGCGGGGTGTAATTCTCAAGCCGCTCGGCGGCACGCGGGCCGAGCAACAACATGCCGAACCCAGCTTCGCCACCCATTGCCTTCTGCCAGGAATAAGTCACGACGTCGAGCTTGTCCCACGGCATGTCGTGCGCCAACACGCCGGAGGTAGCATCGCAAATGGTCAGGCCCTCGCGCGCGCTCGATATCCAATCGCCGTCCGGCAGCCGCACCCCTGAAGTGGTGCCGTTCCACACAAATACACAATCGCGCGCCGGGTCGGCCTGGCTCAGATCCGGCAGCTCACCGTAAGGTGCCCGGATGACGCGATGGTCGAGCGGGCGCAACTGGCTTTCGCCGTCGATCACCCATTGCTCGCCGAAATTCTCCCAGCTCAAGAAATCCACCCCGCGTGCGCCCAACAACGACCACAGCGCCATTTCCATCGCGCCGGTATCGGACGCCGGTACGATGCCAACCCGGAAATCTTCCGGCAGGTCTAAAATCTGGCGGGTGCGCGCAATCACTTCCTGGATGCGCTTCATCGGCTCCTTGGCGCGGTGCGAACGCCCGGTCAACGCGTCCTCCAGCGCCGCCAGCGACCAACCCGGCCGTTTGGCGCAGGGGCCGGAGGAAAACCGAGGATTATCTGGAACGATTACAGGTTTTGCAGGGCTATTCATCGGCTGGCCTCGGCTGCGGGAAGGCGCGGATACTAGCACCGTAACATGCGCGGTCAACGCGCGACCGAACGCCGCACGTTCCACGCCAAAATCGCCAGCACGGCAATTGCCGCCGCCGCATGCCAGTGCCATTCCAGCGGCCACAGAAGGACGACGCCAAGGCCGGCATAAACCGGCCGCAGCGGCGCCGGCAGTGCCGTCTCAAGATAACCTTCGATGGCGCCGGTGAGGGCGTAAATACCCAAACAAGCGAACACGAAAATCTCCAGCGCCACGAAGATATCGCCGGACAGAAACGGCGTGTAAGCAAACAACACCGGAACCACATAAAGGCTCTTCGCGACCTTCCAGGACACCAGGCCGGTACGCATCGGCGGCGTCCCGGCGATGGCGGCGGCGGCGAAAGCGGTTAGGCAAACCGGCGGCGTCACGTTGCTGTCTTGGCTCAGCCAAAACACGATCATATGTGCCGACAACAGCGCCGTGGTGAGCAGTGCCGGCGATAGCGCCGCCTCACGCAACATGCCGCCTACTTCCGGCGGCATTTGCGCCAACAGGCCAGCGGCGGCGGCAGCGCTCATCGGCGCCTCCAGCGCAGCGCCCGGCGCGGCGAGGGCAAAGATGGCGCGCGCCGTTTCCGGCACGGCACCGCTGGTGAGCATCTCGATCAGTTCGGCGCGGGTAATAAGGTCGTAGAGCGCCGGCGCCGCCAAAGTTGCCAACACCACATAAGAGGCGGTCACCGGCAGCCCCATGCCGAGCACCAGCGACGCCGCCGCGACCAGCAGCAACGCGAGGATCAAACTGTCGCCTGACCACTCGGCAATCATCAACGCGAAGCTGTTGCCGAGGCCGGTGGTTGCCACGGCATTCACCACCAGCCCAATCGCCACCAACAGCACCGCCGTGGTCACCATATTGCGCGCGCCCAACGCCAGCGCATCAACTATCGCGCGCGGCCCCATGCGCTGCGGCGTCAGCCAGGACGCGGCGATCACCGCGAGAATGGCGAAGCCTGCCGCATAGCTCGGCGTAAAACCCCATACAAGGAGGCCGACCAGAACCGCAATCGGAATGAGGAATGGCAACCCACCGCCGTTCAGCACCTGACGTAATTTAGGCGTGTCCGCGGCATCCATCTGTAGGCCGGATTTCTTAGCCTGAATACGCACATAGCAGGCAATACCGATGAAATAGAGCAGCGCCGGCAAGAACGAAACACCGATAATGGTGAGATAGGAAATCTCGGTATAGGTCGCCATCACGAAGGCGCCGGCGCCCATCACCGGCGGCATCAACTGGCCGCCGGTGGAGGCAGCGGCCTCAACCCCAGCGGCGAAGCGCGGCGGAAAGCCAGCGCGTTTCATCAGCGGAATGGTGATCACCCCGGTCGACACCGTGTTGGCCACCGCCGAGCCCGACACCATGCCGGTCAGGGCCGAGGCGATTACCGCCGCGAAACCCGGCCCGCCAGCCACCCGCCCGGCCAAGGCGCGCGCCAGATCGACGATAAACGCGCCGCCGCCAGAGCGGATCAGAAACGCGCCGAACAACACGAACATAAAGACGAAGCTCGATGAGATATTGGCCACCAGGCCAAACATGCCCTCATCGCCGTAGCTGCCGCGCAGCAACACAACTTCCAGCGATAGCCCAGGAAAATGCAGCACACCACCAACATATTTCCCCCACCAAGCGACATAGCTGACGGCGACAATAATCAGGATCGGGATCACCGGCCCGGTGGTGCGGCGCGCCAGTTCAATGGCGAGCAATATCAGCGCGATGCCGGCAATATAGTCGAGCGCGCCATAATCGAAGCCACGCGCCGCCAACGGTACTTCGGCAACGACCACATAGAGCGCAGCAAGACCGAGGACAAGCGCCAGAATTAGATCGAAAGCGAACGCCACGCGCGCGAAGGGGCGGCGCAAAACGGCGCGCAGCGGCGGCGTCACCAGCAGGCAGATCAGGCCAAAGCCAGCAAAGTGGATGGCCGCCAGCCATAGCTGGGGCAGAGTGGAAAGGACGTTAAAATAGACATGGACCAGCGACAGCGCGGCGCCGAACCAATAGACGAAGCGATCAACCGCCGCGCCGCGTGGATTGGCCTCTTGGTGCGGCATCAGCCGCCGAGCAGCGCTCCGGGAATCTCTAATCCGCGCTCTTGATAGTAGCGCAGAGCGCCGTTGTGCAGCGGCGCCGGTAGGCCGCTCAGGGCGCTCTCCAACGAGATCGCCCGGGTCGCCTTATGGATATTGCCAAGGAACGGCAGGTTCTCGTGCATTGCCTTGGTGATTTGATAGACCGCCTCGTCATCGACATCAGCACGCACCGCGAGAAAATTTGGCTGGGCGATGGTGGCGACGTCATGGTCCTGCTCCGGATACGTGCCGGCGGGCAGCGTATAGGGCGTCCAGAGATCAAAGCCGGCGTTGGCGCGGGCGATTTCATCGGCCGTGAAAGAGAGAATTGTGATGTCTTTGCCAAGCGACGCAAAAGCCCGCGTCACGGCCGATACCGGCGGCCCCGCTGGCGTGCTCATGCCGGCGATCTTGCCATTGATCAACGCATCGGCGCTCGGCCCATAGCCGAGATAGGCGAGGTCGAACGATGCCTCCGGATCAAAGCCAAGTCCCGCGAGAATATGGCGGTTCGAGCCTTCGGTGCCGGAATTGCGCTTGCCAATCGAAAAGCCCTTGCCGGCGAGCAATTGTAAATCCGCCACCGTGCCGCTGGCAGCATATTCGCTGCGGATGATGAAATGCTCAACATTTGGCCACAGCATGGAAATGCCGCGCAGATGATCCTGCGGCCCGACACTTTCCAGGGGCCCGCTGCCGGCCCGCGCATGGGCGCCCCACAGGCCCTGCAATATAGCGAATTGCACCTGGTCCTCGCGCAGCAGCTTGAGATTTTCGCCCGACCCGGCCGAGGTGATCGCCGACATGGAAATCTTCGCCTTGGGCTCAAGCTTGACCTTGACCAGCGTCGCGATGGCGACACCGACAGGATAATAGGTGCCACCCGTGGTGCCGGTGCCGAGCAGATAGGACAGCGATTGCTCGGCGCGAAGCGGCAGGCTCAGTGTCGTAGCGGCGCCTGCGGCAAACGCAGTGGCGGCAGAGTGGCGCAAAAAACTGCGCCGGGTCAGTCGGAATTTTTTAATCATGCCTGCGATGTTAACCGAGGCACCGGTACCGTGCCAAGATTAAGCACACAAAGGTAGCGCTCGAAATAGGGCCGGTTTTGGCTTTATAGTGCCTCCGCGCATTGATTCGAAGAGGAGACGGGACATGGTAGAGAAGCACATCGTACAGGGCTGTTGCCCGTTGGATTGCCCGGATACCTGCGCCTGGCAGGCACATGTCGAAGATGGCAAAGTGGTGCGCGTCGAGGGCGACAAGGCGCATCCCTTCACCCGCGGCGTGCTCTGCGCCAAGGTCAATGATTACCCCGCCCGCACCTATTCACCCGATCGCCTGCTGCATCCCTTGCGCCGCACCGGCACCAAAGGCGACGGCCAGTACGAGCGCATCTCGTGGCAAGAGGCCGTCGATACAATCGCTAAGCGCTTTGACGGCATCATCAACGAGCATGGCGCGCAGGCGCTGATGCCGGTGTCTTATTTTGGCTCAATGGGCGCGGTACAGAAATTTGCGCCCATGCGCCTGATGCATGCGCTCGGCGCCTCGGGCATGCACGGCAATATCTGCGGCGCGCCGGGGCTTGCTCTGCTCGGCGCCGGCCATTCGATCGGCCTCGACCCGGATGAATATGACCAGGCGAAGCTGATTATCCTTTGGGGCGTGAACGTGCTGAGCACCGGCCACCACCATTGGCATTTCCTCAATCAGGCACGCGAAAAAAATGGCGCCCGCATCATCTGTATCGATCCACGGCGCACCAAGACCGCTGCAAAAAGCGATGAACATATTGCAATCCGCCCGGGCTCAGATGCAGCGCTCGCCGCCGGCATGGCGCGCGTCATCTTCGAAGAAGGCTTGGGCGATCTCAAATTTGCCGGGCAGATGGCGCATGACGTCGACGCCTACCGCGCGCAAGTTGAGCCCTGGACACCGGCGCGCGTCGCCGAGACCTGCGGCATCGATGAAGAAATCGTGGTCACGCTGGCGCGCCAATTCGCCGCCGCACAGCCGGCCATGATCCGCTGCGGCGTCGGCCCGCAACAGAGCGAGCATGGCGAGGCATTTGTCTGGGGTCTGTCGGCGCTGTGCATTCTCGCCGGCCATGATGGCGCACCCGGCGGCGGGCTCTCGCTGATAACCATGCCAGATGTAGATCTCTCCAAGGCAGCACGCGCCGATCTCAGGCAGGAAAAAGTGCGCAGCCTAGATATGACCCGTCTCGGCGCGATTCTGAACGGCGAGCAGGCCGGCGCGCCGGTCAAAGGCCTCCTGGTGTGGGGCACGAACCCAGCGGTGGTGCTGCCCAACACGGCGGAAATCCGCCGCGGCCTGGAACGCGAAGACCTGTTTACCGTGGTGCTCGAACATTTCATGACCGATACCGCGCGGCGCGCCGATATCGTGCTGCCAGCGACCACCCAGTTGGAGCATTTCGACGTGCACGGCGCGTGGGGACATCATTATGTATCGCTCAACAAGCCGGCCGTGGCGCCGGTCGGCGAGGCGAAATCGCACGGCGAAATCATGCGCCTGATTGCCCAGCGCATGGGCTTGAACCATCCAGCACTGCACGAGAGCGATGAGGAAATCGCCGCATCGGCGCTGCCGCCCGAGCTGCCGCTGGCTGACCTCGAGGCCACCGGCTGGAAAAAACACGGTCCCGCACGGCGCGGTATTCCAGCGCCGGAGGCGCGTGTCGCGCTGGCCGGTCATCCTGCTCGTGTGGCTGCTACGGCGCCCGACGGCGCGCTGCAATTGCTAACCCCGAAAGCGCATTATTTCCTCAATTCAAGCTTCGCCAATATGGCGCGCCAACGCGGCGCCGAGGGCGCACCGGCGTTGGAAATGAACAGCGAGGACGCCGCGCAGCGTGGCCTGTCGGACGGTCAACGCGTGGCGATCCGCAACGCTCAAGGGCGGCTTCACGCCGGGCTCAAAGTAACCAAACAGATCCGCGCCGGCACCGTTTCGCTCGCCGGCAAATGGTGGTCGACGCCCGAGGACAGCGGCGCCGTCGGCAATATGCTGACGCCCCCCGCTTGGTCGATCTCGGGCCAGCCCGCCTATAACGATACCTTCGTCGAGGTCGAGAGCGCGGAATAGCCCGGCACGATAGAATATAGTAACAAGACAGAATCCCACCGGACGAGAGAACTCCTATGAACAACACAAGCAGCGCGCCGCTTTCCGGCCAATGTCTCACCGATGCGCACTTTCCCGAACTACCCGGCTTCTATCGCGGCAAGGTGCGCGACACCTATCACCTGCCGGATGGCCGCCAAGTGATGATCGCGACCGACCGCCAATCGGCGTTCGACAAGGTGCTGGCGGCGGTACCTTTTAAGGGCCAGGTGCTTAATCAAACGGCGAAGTTCTGGTTCGAAGCGACCGCCGACATTTGCCCCAACCATGTGCTCTCTTATCCCGACCCCAACGTCGTCATTGCCAAGCATCTTGAGATGTTGCCGATCGAAATGATCGTCCGCGACTACATGACTGGCTCGACCGAAACCTCGATCTGGACCATGTATCAGCGCGGCGAACGCGTGCTCTACGGCCATCAATTCGCTGATGGTCTGGTGAAAAATCAGAAACTGCCGGAAACCATTCTCACCCCCACCACCAAGGGCGAGCGCGACGCGCCAATCACCGCGCAAGAAATCGTCGCCGAAGGATTGCTAAGTCAGGCGCAGTGGGACGAGGTCGCGGAGATCAGCTTCAGGCTGTTCGCACGCGGGCGCGAGATCGCGGCCAAACATGGGCTTATTCTGGTCGACACCAAATATGAATTCGGCACCGACGAAGCCGGCCGCATCACCGTCGCTGACGAGCTGCACACGCCGGATTCAAGCCGCTATTGGAGGCAGGCGAACTATGCCGCCCGCCTCGCCGCCGGCGAAGAGCCGGAAGGCCTCGACAAGGAATTTCTTCGTCTCTGGGTCCGCACCCAATGTGACCCCTACACCGAGCCAGTGCCCGACATCCCAGCCGACACGCTCAACGAGTTCTCACAAAAATACGTCGCCCTCTATGAAGCGGTCACCGGCCAATCCTTCGACTACGCCGCAGATAACTCGCCGATATACGACCGCATCCGCACCAATCTCGCAACCGCGCTGCCCGAATATTTCGGCTGATCAAGCGCCGGCCTCACGCCCTTTCGGTCACCGTGCGCCAGCGCGGGAATTTGCAGCTCACCACCGTGCCTTTGCCGACGGCGCTGACGATATTGAGATCACCGCCATGCAGTTCCACCAGCCGCTTGACCAGCGATAGGCCGAGGCCGCTCGAATCCTGATCAGGATCGAGCGTATTATTGAGATGATAAAACGGCTCCACCACCTTGGCGATTTCCTCTTTGGGGATACCAATGCCGGTGTCAGATACTTCGAACACGATGCCGCCGTCTGGCGCCAGTTTGGCTCGCAGCGTGACACGGCCGCCGCTGGCGGTGAATTTCCGGGCATTGGAAACGAGATTTATCGCGATCTGGCGCAGCGCCCGTGAATCGCCGGTCAGACGCGGCAAATCAGGCGATATTTCGGCGCGCATGTCGAGGTTTTTGCCGTGTTTGCCGCCGCTGGTCATGTTGATCGCGTCTTGCGCGACGCGGCCAAGCCTCACTGGCTCCAACTCAAGCTCCATGCGGCCCGCCTCGATCTTGGCGAGATCGAACGTATCTTCCACCATCGCCAGCAAATGCACGCCGGCGCGATGAATATCTTCGATATATTCGCGGTATTTCTCATTCTCTAACGGCCCAAATATTTCCTTCGAAATCATCTCGGAGAAGCCGTTGATGGCGTTCAGCGGCATGCGCAATTCATGGCTCATGCCGGCGAGAAATTGAATTTTGGCTTGGTTGGCGATTTCTACCTGCTGATGCGTCGCCTGCTCGCGCTGCACCGCGGCTTCCAGTTCCGCTGCTATTTTTCGATATTCCGAACTACGCTCCGATTCATGGTGAAAGCGCTCGCGATAGACACGGAAGAAATACATCAAACCCAACGTGCCGCCCTGTGTGGCGGCTGATTGAACGAGCAAATTGAACTCGCGTCCGTCAAGATCGGCGCCAGGTCCCGTTAGGCCATACACCAGGAACATCAGCACAACGGCGAGAAAACAGCCCCAACCGACAAAGAATGCTTGGCGACCGTTTAAGACGAAGCTGAGGAATATGTAATAGAGCGGAATCCACAGAAGATAGAAAACCAGATTTGGCGAGGGCGAAACAAACAACGCATCGGCGACCGCGATCAGGTTGAACAGTCCTGAAAAGGCGACCCAAACATAGGCAATTTGGCGGTTATAGCGGTTGCCCGTGACAAGGATGGCGAGAAATATTGAGGAAAACAGCACCGTCGCCGTGGGCATCGTCACCATATCAAAGGGCATTGCCTGCTCGGGCGACCAGGACGCGGCGAGAATTCCGAGGCCGGCGCCTGTGGCGCTTACCAAACTGCCAACCAACAAGACCAGCGACGACACGCGCTGCTCGACGGCCTGCGACGTCGATGGCGCAATCGACATTCGACCCGTAACCCAGGAGCGGAGGGGAATTGTGTTCATGGACACGTGATAGTTCTTTCTGGTCCTCGGCAAAAATTCACAACCCGATACGTCGGGCGTCAGTCCGTGCGCCTGTTGGCGCCGCCATGCCTTCAGAGATTCTGGACTTTACCGCCGTATGTTAACACTGTCTACCCAGGCGATGGCGACATATTTTCCCGGCCAAGCGGCGGGGCGCGAAGTCACCGACTGCCTGACCTAAGGTGCCAGATCGGCCGGCTTTGTGGGCCGGCAATGCCGTTGAACAAAGGGAGTCATCTCGGGGATTCCGGTGTGACAGAAATCTGCCAAACAGAGAAAGTGCCGGCGGCCAAGCGGCGGCGCCACCGCGCGCCTGACGGCTAGGTCAGCTTGGTTCGGATTTTCTCAAGCATGTCTCTGGTCATAGCGGCGAGATCGTAACGGGGCGACCAATCCCATTCCGCGCGCGCCGCACTGTCGTCCATCGAATCAGGCCAGGAATCGGCGATCGCCTGACGCAAGGGGTCGACGTCGTAGTCGATGACAAAGTCCGGAATGTGTCGTTGGATTTCAGCGGCAAGCTCCGCTGGCGTAATGCTGATGGCGGTCACGTTAAAGGCATTGCGATGCCTCAAACGGCTCGCGTCGGCCTCCATCAATTGCGTGATCGAGCTGATCGCATCGGGCATGTACATCATATCGAGCCGTGAATCGGCCCGCAGGAAGCAGGTATAGCGTTTCTCGCGCACCGCCTGATAAAATATATCGACCGCGTAATCCGTGGTACCGCCGCCTGGCAATGTCACGCTGGAGATAAGGCCCGGCAATCGAATTCCTCTCGTGTCGAGGTCGAAGCGGGCAGCGTAATAGTCGCTCAACAATTCGCCCGCGACTTTGGCGACGCCATATATTGTCGTGGGACGCTGCGACGTGTCTTGAGGCGTGTTGTGACTCGGCGTGGTCGGACCGAATGCGCCAATCGAACTCGGAAAAAATACGGCGCACCGGTGCTGTCGGGCGACTTTCAGGACATTCGCGAAGGCGCCAAAATTAAGGTCCCAGGCGTCTTCCGGTTGTTTCTCCCCGACCGCCGACATGATTGCGGCCAGGTGATAGATCGTGCCGATATTGTGTCTCTGAACGATCGCGCCGACGTCATCGACATTGGTGCAATCTAGAATCTCAAAAATGCCGCCTTCCGTAACAGGGCCCATGGACCTGAAGCGGATGCCCGAAGCGATGACCGCCTCGCTCCCATACCGCTCTCGCAGGGCCGGCACCAGTTCCGAACCGATTTGTCCCAACGCGCCTGTAACTAGTATCTTTTGCATCATTGCGAGCCTAGCCGGTAAATTGGCCTTGTACAGTTCAAACCGTACCGGGGCCGGTCAGGTTTTCGGATTAGGATTTTACGCTGCGCTCGACCGCGCCGGCTATCGCAAGTCGGACAGAGCGGCTGAAGGACCCGAACGGGCATGATCGAACCTTCCGGGGGCGATCCAGCGGGCCAGCAGCGCCGCGAATATCCGGCGGAAGCCGCGGAGCAGGAGCGGCCTTTGCTTAAGCCTGCAACGGTTTCAGGGTCATGACTTTCGCGCCAAAAGCTTGACCCCCGGCTTCAAAGAAATGAAGCGTTTAAATACGACAAGGTCGTGCGCGGCGAGCAGCCTGGTGAGGTTGGCTGGATTGAAAAAAACGCAATGCGAGGGCGGGCAGAAAGCGTCCCAATTCGTCAGTTCCTTGGGACGGCGCCAGTGGCTGATGTCCGGCGTCGTGATGTAGAGGACCGCTCCTGGCCGCATCAAACCGGCAATGGCGGCAACGAAAGACCGCGATTCGGGCACATGCTCGATCACTTCGCTGCAGTACACAGCGTCGAAAAGTGGCTCGCCGCCGTGCGATTCCGCGAACGCCTGTACGGTGCCATGAAAATAGGCGTTGGCCGGGTAATGTTCGCGCGCATAGGCGACCGACTTAGGATCGACCTCAACGCCATGCGCTCCAAATCCTTGCAGCCGCGCCGCCTCCACCATGAATCCGCCACTGCAACCGATATCAAGGAATCGGCCGCCGCTGACCCGCCGCCGCAATTGACGGACACGGTGAAGGGACCGGCGCATTTTTGAGTCTACTTTGGCGAAGTAACCCGTCGTCGCGCCGTCATAGGCATCGTCGTACAGGCTCGCCAATTGCGTCGGCGAAGGCAGTCTGTCCATGTGGATGACGCCGCAATCGCCGCAGCGGACGAGCGCCATCCCCTCGTGAATCGCAAAGGGTGTGGATTCGCCACAGAGGCAAGCGGGGCAAGAATCTTTGGGCTGCTCAGTCAATCCGGACCGCCCTGCCGCCAAATCAGAGGGTGGAGACCAACATTTGAGCGGCCATTCCTAGCTTGCGTATCACGACCGTTTGGCCAGCGGCGCGGTGATGGCGCGAACAACAAAGAAACCCGCATGAGGTTTCTCATAGAGGCGCGTAAAATGGCCTTGATCACGTCTTGCGCTGCCTCTTTTCGAATTGTGACGCGATGGCGTTTGCGGGTCAATTGTTCCACCGCCGATGTTTTGCAAGCCATTGAATCCATCGTAGGACGATCACATGGCGGTGGCAATTCATCGCCTTCTGGACCTCGGTTTTTGCCTGCAGCGGCTGTAAAATCGTTGCGGCTCTACCAACCCAGATGAAACGACCGCCGGCTCAGAACGAGCCGACGGTGAGTTTGTTCGCGACCCCGGACGGACGTGCAGGGTTAGTGATCGGAGCACTGGAAATTCTCGCTGGTGTTATTCTTCAACCAAACAATATGTCGGTGCGTATGATGTACTTTTTCCCAGATGTTACTTCTTCGCCCGCATGAACACAGTGCTGCGGATGCGTACCATGCGGAAAGCACAGGACCGCGCCCTTCGGGGTGGCGACGCTGGTAACAGCGTTCTGTTGCGACTGGAACTGAGTCCGCCCGCCCTCATATCCGTCCGTTAGGAAAATCAAGAACGTCATTTCGCTGATGCGATCGCCATAGGCGTCATGGACCAATCGCCCGTCAACGACGCGGCTCCCAGGCCACACCCCGTCCGTATGTGGCGCAAAGTAATCACCCGGGTGGTACCGGTAAAATCTAAAACGCCCGTTGAGGCCGCAGGCTATCCGGCTGGTGTAGGTGGATGCTGCGACAAAATCTTTGCAACGTTCCCAGATTGGGCCGTCGACGCTTTCATCCACCACCCAATTGAAATTGTTGGTGTGGAGAATGCTGCGCGGCAGCGACACCGGCGCGTCATCGTGATAGCCGAGAGCATCACTGAGTTCGACCAAGCGATCACACTCATCAACGCTCAGGACATCGAGGAGCTGAAAAGCGCCTGGCACGTCCGCGATATCTGCCCGCTCGACTTTGCGGCCGGATGCGGCATCGAACTTGATTGCCCCAGCACGCTTGCCGGCCCAAACTGGTAGGTCGTGCCGAACATGGCCGGGCTCGGTCGCAACCACATAAAAATCATCCATATTGCTCAGCCTCCCCGCACTGGGCGCTCTCGAAGCGCTGTTTGTCACCGTTCCTCCAGCAGCTCTCTGCCGCCCGCCAGTTCATGCTACGGTTCGCCGCCCCTGCCAGCCGTTCAAATTCGCAGCCCGGCTTTCACATCAGAGCGCCGAACAGAATGAATCTGAAGACCTTTTTCGCCTACGCACCCGATGACACCGACGACGTCAGACTGGAAAAAATCACCATCTTTCTGGTCGCCGCGTCGTGCTGCCTAGCGGGCACTGCCTGGACGGCAATGTACTACATCATCTTTGGCTTCGGGTTGGTTTCGCTCCTGCCTTTCGCCTTTGTCGTGATTGTCGGATCAACAATCGTTATCTGCCATTTCACGCGTAAGCATCGCCCGTTGGTTTATGTCCAGATCCTCTGCATCATCTATATCACCGCGCTGATCCAGTGGAGCATCGGCAGCGTTTTCGATTCCGGTTTGGTCCTTCTATGGGCGTTCTGCGGCCCGATCATCGCGTTGATGTTTTTTTCAATGAAGCAGTCAATCATCTGGCTGCTGCTTTATCTCGTAAATATCGCTATCTCGTTTGCCTTCGAAGATTTTTTTATCAGGCACGGCCATCCCGTATCCGATGATACGAGGGTGTTGTTCTTCTTCATGAATTTGAGCATTTGGTCGCTCATCGTCTTTGTTTTCGCCAGCTATTTCGTGATCAGCGCCGTCAGCGAACGGGCCAAAGCCGACGGCCTGCTGTTGAACATTCTTCCGCGAAAAACTGCGCAGGTTCTGAAGTCGCGGCCCGGCGTCATCGCCGAGGAATATGACGATGCGAGCGTGCTCTTCGCCGATATTGTCGATTTCACCGGGTATTCGAGCACCGTGCGCCCGGATCAACTGGTGACCAAGCTCAACGAGATCTTTTTTCGCTTTGATGAACTCACCATCCGTCACGGTCTGGAGAAAATCAAAACCATCGGAGACGCCTATATGGTAGCGGGCGGCGTGCCGGAGCCAAGACCGGACCACGCCGAGGCCATCGCCAATCTGGCGCTCGATATGCAATCGGCCATCAGCGAGATAAAGAAGGACAGCGGCGAGGCCTTTTCACTCCGCATCGGTATCCATAGCGGCCCGGTCGTCGCTGGCGTCATCGGAAAAAACAAATTCGCCTACGATATGTGGGGCGACACGGTGAACGTCGCGAGCCGTATGGAATCAAGCGGTGCGGCGGATACCATCCAGGTCACGGAAACCGTCTACCGCGCGCTAAGCGACAAATACCTATTCAGCGCAAACGGAACGATCGAGATCAAAGGCAAAGGCAAGATGGACACCTATTGTTTGCTGGGGCCGCGCTGAAGCCGATCAATCAAGGCCGCTGGCGGTGCGGGGCATAGAGCGATTAGCTCCGCCACCTCGCTGTCAAAAAAATTGCCGTTCACAGTTATCTTCTCTAATGCGGAGCGCCTAGCCGAAGGCGCCCTTGACCGTCCGGCGCGCCCTAATCGTGGTGATCGCCATGGTCATTATCGTGGCCATGCCCATCCTCCATAATCTTGTTCTCCTTTTTGTCACCATCTTGGTGATGATCATCATCGTCGCCGTGCTTCATGCCGTCCATGTCGTCATGCTTCATGCCGTCCATGTCGTCATGCTTCATGCCGTCCTTATCGTCATGCTTCATGCCGTCCATGTCACCATGCTTCATGCCGTCCATGTCGTCATGCTTCATGCCGTCCATGTCGTCATGCTTCATGCCGTCCATGTCACCATGCTTCATGCCGTCCTTATCGCCAGGCTTCATGTCGTCCATGTCACCATGCTTCATGCCGTCCTTGTCGCCATGCTTCATGCCGTCCTTATCGCCATGCTTCATGTCGTCCATATCGCCGTCGCCATGGTCATGCGACATATCACCCGCTCTGGCTTTTCGGAATTCCTCCGGCAGAGATTCGCGACCGACCACGATCAGCCCTTTCATGCCCGCCGCCTCATGCGGATGGCAGTGATAGAAATAGCTGCCTACCTTGTCGAAGGTCATGCTCCAGCTTTCGCCTACCCGCGTCATCATCTGACTTTCAAAGGGCTGCACGCCTTCCGGAATGAGGTTGGGATAGGCAGCCACGTTGTGCTCGTTGTCGACATCATCTTGCAGCCAGACCACGGTATCGCCGGGATTGATAGTGACCTTGGCCGGCTCAAAATAAAGATCGCCGCTGTCTTCATCGAATTTCATTTTGATGACCGCCGTATCGGCCATGGCTGCTGTGGAAATTCCCGCGCCGATCATTAGAGCCAGCACCGTGGTGGCGGCCAGTTTTCTGTGTTTCATCATCTGCCTTCTCTGTTGGAGTTAGAGTTAGTTACTTTGTCCGCCGTCGCCATGGTCCATGTCATCATGTTGGCTCGGCGGCGGTTGTTGTTCCATCGGGGTGGATGGGTTTATCCCCGTACAAGCCGCGAGGGTCGCGTGATCCTGCATCAAATCCTCCGCCGCCATCAGCGCGGCGCAGCGCTCCTGGTGCGTCATGGCGGCGGCGGAAACCGCGGCGCTAGCTCGCCCCTTTAGCGGCACCGTTTCCCAGCGCCCGTGCATCTGCATTTGTGGATTTTCCCGCCCTGTATAGGACCAGGCACCGGCTTCGCCCACAGCCATCATGGCAGACATATCGTGCCCCTCATGGCTGCCGGACTCTTGCGCCATAGCGGGAGTGACCACAGCGACGGAAGTGGTGAAAGCGGCCACCGCCGCGATGAGTGGAAGCGTCTTACTTTTGATTTGCATCATTCTCTTCCTTCCTCCGTCTCTCAATGGCCGAGCCCGGCGGGGCCGGGATTGAGCATGTTGTGCTCTAGGCTGAGAATCGAGCCGCGCGCACCGACAGATTCGTTGAAGGTCGTATCCAAAGCGAAGGACAGGCCGAGAAAGAGTGTGTGGCTACGGTCCTGATTCTCCGCAGCGCCCAAGGTGGCGCCATTGTTGAGAAATCGATATTGGCCGAGCACCTCGACACCACTGCCCAATCGCCAGGCGATACTCGGCACTATTGCAAAAGAAGAGGCGTCGTCAAAATCCGCATAATCCTTCCACGCCACCGTGATGGCCGCTTGCCAATCGGTTTGCAATTGCGGGCGGGCGGTGTAGCGGAGCGCGCTGACCAGGGCATATTGCTCGCCGCGCGCCCGCGCCACGTCGGAATTGAGATTGGCGACCCCGGCGCCGAAATTGTAGATGCCCTGAAAATCCAATGCCCAGCTTGCCTCAGGGTCGTCGCTGAGGTTGTAACTTAGGCCGGCCAGAACGGCCGCGACGTCGTCATCATCGCCGCCCGCCAACTCATCAACGCGCTGCCAATCGAGCCCGACAGCAGCGTAGCGGATGCCGCGGTCAAACTTGATCTCTTCGGGAATTTCATAGGCAAAGCCAAACGCCGCGCCGTTTAAATTAGAACGCGCAGTTCGGTCACTATTTGTGAGATTGGTAAGGTCGGTTTCGGCCCGCGCCGTGGCGAAGGCTTGCGCCTGGAATTGCTTCCATAGATACCGCGTGCCGCCGAGGACACCGCCAAAAATTGTATCTTCCTCCGCCTCTACGTTAGCGCCGGCGTTGCCGACATGGGTGAAAGCGAGAAGATCGTCGTCGCGCACGGTCGGAAACGAAACCAAGGTATTTGGCAGTCGCGTGCGGCCAAGGACTAGATCGTAATCTTGACTGCCCATGCCGACCGCCGCCTGGTGCACGAATATCTCATCCGGCAGGTCAGAATCGTCCTCCGGAATTGTGAGGCCAAACACCGCGTAACCGTAATCACCGGCGTTGAACAAATATTTGCTGGCGCTGATGAGAATGCTTGAATCGGCGATATCGAGCGCCGCATCGGTCTTATTGCTGCCAACCGCTTGTTCCGTATCCGAGAAGTTGGCCGTGGCAACAAGACGCCCGCCGAGACTGATCTCCGGCGGCACGTTTGGATCGATCTCCAGAGCCATAGCGCCGGCGGCAAAGAGGGCGGCTGAACAACCGGCGGCGAGAGAGATAAGTTTGTTTTTCATCGGTCAGTTCCTTTCCGGTTATTCGTTGATGGCGATGGAGGGGACGTAGGGCACGTCGCCCATATCTTCATATTCAAGCATCGTGAGCATGCCGCCCGGATAGATGCCGTTATTCATCACCCGCCGGACATCGTGGTCGTGGAAAGTCCAAAACCCAGGATTGTCGCCGTAAACGATGATGTCTGCCGTCTTTCCGGGAAACAGCGATACGGTGTTCATGCGAATTGGCTGGGGCAGCGGGTTGCCGTCCTCCGCCACCTGCCAAAAATTATGACCGTGCAAATGCATATGATGTGACAGGAAGCCGCCATTGATCAGGCGGATGCGGATATATTCGCCTTGCTTGATTTTGAGTTTTTCGGTGGCCGGATAACATTTGCCGTTGATCGCGAAGAAATCGGGCTCCGGCGTGCTGCGCTCCGCCGCGCCGCGCACATAGGGCGGTGTCCAACCGTCCGCGACGGCGGCCTTAAATTCATCGTAATCGCGAAAGAAGCCGTGCGTGATCGGGTCCAGCTTGCCCATCGCCATGAGCTTGTTGACCCGCTTCATGCCGGCCAAAACTTCATTGATGTGCTTGCGTGTCCAATTCACGTCGAACGCTTCAAGCATCAGCGTGTAGTCGCGCGTATAGGGGAAGGCTTGGCGCACCGGATCATCTGCCTGGTCGATGATGAAGGCACCGTGCAGGGCCGACATCATATGCAGCGGCGTGCTCCAGTGGCAGTGATAGAACCGCGTCCCTGCCGGGCGCGCCTGAAAGCGATAAACGAACGTCTCGCCCGGGTGGATCGGGTCCTGCGTCACCATCGGTACGCCGTCCATGGTGTAAATCACGTCGAGACCATGCCAATGGATGGTGTGCATCTCTTCCGTATTGTTGGTGGCGCTGATCTTGACCCAATCATTCTCTTGCACGCGGAAGAGCGGCCCCGGCACCTGCTTATTGAAAGCGAATACCGGCAGGCTCACGCCCGGCACCAATTCATGCTCCATCAGATCAAAGCTGATATCGAAACTGCGGTAGGGCACTTCATGGTCGCCCGGCGCGCCCGGCGGATTGGTGCGCGCACCAATCATGTTGTGCCCTTTCATAAACATCATGGAGCCCTGGGCTGCCTGATATTCGCTGGCCCCTGCTTTGCCCGCCGCGCCCAACAGCGCGCCGCCGGTGGCCGCCAACGCCGCCGAGCGCAGCACGGCGCGCCGCGTCGGTCCCGAAGGCGGCGTGTCGGTACTAGAAGACGATGTGGTCGGCCTAGATTTTTTGGCGCTTTCTTCGGTGGTTTCTTCGGCGGTCTGTGCCGCCGATTGTGGCAATTCTCTTTTCTCGCTCATGATCACTCCTCACACATGATCCGTCCCAGCCGCCGCGGATGGGAGAACCACGGCAGGCCATTTCAAGCTTCGCTACGGAAGCCCTTCATTCAAAATGAAGCGGGGATACCCGCCTTAGACGGTTCGGGGAGGTTCTTTGAGGCGCTCGGGTGAGTGGCCGGCCGGGGCGCTATCAGGCGCCGTTTTCGCACTGAGGCGAATGTAATACCGCGCAAATTCGCGTTCGGCGGATGTCAGGGCAGAAGACATAACGCGGTAGCCTTCGCACATACCGTCGCCATGCTGCGCATGGTCGCCATGGCCAGGCGTCGCCGTGTTGCAATAGACCTTAATCGCCGCTGTGTGATGCCCGCTTGCCGCCGGGCCAATTGAATGATGACCGGCGTTCGCCTGCTCGTCGTGATGAGGTTGCTTCTGGCCCGCCGCATTATTCAGATCCGGCGTGGCCGCGCTAATTTGGGAGGGGCCAAAAACTATTGTAAATGCCAGGGCCAACGCCATGGCAACGCGTCCGGAAAATCTGAAAAAATTGACCGGCTGCCGCTGCGGCGGCGGAACAATGTTCTTCGCGTCGCTTGTCATTCCATCCATATAATGCTTCCAGCACCTGGAAGGTCAAGGAAGAGAGATCAACGGTAACGAATTTTTTTCCGCCGGGTGGATTGTGAGGCCAGATATCCCCGGCGCAAAGCCGGCCATATCACAGGCTCGTTAAGCCTTGTTGCCCGATCCTCACCAACTCCGGCGCGTTCCGCTTGCCGCGCCGATCAATCGAGGTCGCTTGCGTCGTGGCGTTCGGGGAGGCGTTCGTCTTCCGGTCCCGAGGTTTTATTGACCCGCCGGCCGCGCTTGACCGCCGGGCGCTGTTCTATTTCCGTCGCCCATCTGACGACATGTTTATACGACGCCACGTCGAGGAATTCCGCCGCATCGTAAGAATTATTCAGCACCAGATTGCCATACCAGGCATAGGTGGCGATGTCAGCGATGTTGTAGTCATCGCCGCACAGGTAGCGCCGCTCCGACAAATTTTGATCCAAGACATCAAGCTGGCGTTTCGCTTCCATCGCATAGCGGTCGATCGGGTATTCGAATTTTTCCGGCGCATAGGCGTAGAAATGGCCGAATCCGCCGCCGAGATAGGGCGCGCTTCCCATTTGCCAAAACAGCCAGGAATAACATTCGGCCCGTGCCGATAGCTCCTGCGGAACAAACTCTCCGAACTTTTCCGCCAGGTAGAGGAGGATCGCGCCTGATTCAAACACCCGCGTTCCCGGCGATGTGCTCTGATCGAGCAAGGCCGGAATCTTAGAGTTCGGGTTGAGCGCGACGAAGCCGCTGCCGAACTGCTGGCTATCGCCGATCTCGATCAGGAAGGCATCATATTCAGCCCCCTTATGTCCGAGCGCCAGCAGTTCCTCCAGCAGGATCGTGACTTTGACGCCGTTCGGCGTCGCCAGCGAATAGAGCTGCAACGGATGCTTGCCGACCGGCAGCTCCTGCTCATGCGTTGCACCGGCGGTCGGGCGATTGATGCTGGCCCATGTGCCACCGTTTTCATTAACGTCTTTCCAAACTTTTGGCGGCGTATAGGACGATGTTTCGGGCATGCTTACGGCTTTCCAGTTGCGGTGGCGATGGTATCAGAGGAAGTCGTTAATTATGGCGATTGGCCCTTGGCGAGTAAAGCGACGGGGGTAAGCGAAGACGCCAAGCCCCAAAGGGAGGCCCGCCGAAAATATATTGAAGGCGTGGCTGAGAGTGCTAACTATAGGATCAACTTAACCCTGCCCTAACTCAAATGGATCGTGATGTCTGCTTTAATCATCCATGCGCTGCCGCTCAGCACCTATGGCCGCACCTGCACCCTCGCCCTGATCGAAAAAGGCGTGCCGTACGAGCTAGACCCGGCCCAGCCACAATCTGCGGAGCAGTTGGAACGCCATCCCTGGGGCCCAGTGCCGGCGATGACCCATGGCGATATTCGCCTCTATGAGACGCTCGCGATCACCTCTTACATCGACACAAATTTCGACGGACCCGCCTTACAGCCGGATGATCCGCTGCAACGTGCCCGCATGAATCAATGGATATCGGTATTTATCCAATATCTCTACCGCCCGGGAATCGATATCGTCCTGCAACGGCTGGTCATTCCGGCCTTCGGCGGCACGACAAATGAAGACCTTATATTAGAAAGCATGCCCAAGGCGGCAAAAGCCCTCACCGCACTCGACGGCGCGCTCGGTAAACAAAAATATTTTGCCAGCGACAAGCCAACGCTGGCGGATTTCTTCGTTTTCCCAGTGCTTTCAGTTTTGGAGATGACCGCAGAAGGCAAGTCACTGCTCAACGCGACGCAAAATCTCAGGCCCTGGTCAGCGCGCATGGCAGAGCGTGACAGCGCCAAGAAAACCGTTCCGCCGGCGCTTTGATCGCCTAATTTACGAATTAGCGCGGGCGCCTTAGGAAGCGCTCATCGCCCGAGGATGTCGCGCGCGATAATTTCCTTCATTACCTCCGACGTGCCGCCATAGATGCGCTGCACTCGCGCGTCAACGAAGGCGCGGCTGATCGGAAACTCGCGCATATAGCCATAGCCGCCGAAGAATTGCAGGCAGCCATCGATGATTTCGCCCTGCAATTCGGTGGCTTTGAGCTTGGCCATGCTGGCCGTCACGGTGTCGAGATCGTCGGTCGATAGCAGTCTTGTGCAATCGTCGATAAAGGCGCGCAGCGAGCGCAGTTCGGTCATCATTTCGGCTATCTTGAAACGGGTGTTCTGATATTTTCCGATCGGCTGGCCAAAGACCTGGCGTTCCTGGATGTAGTCGATCGTCCATTGCATCGCGCCCTCGGCGGCGGCCAGAGAGCCAATTGCCAGCGTCAAGCGCTCGCGCGGCAATTCAGTCATCAGCACGCCGAATCCGCCATGTTCGGGGCCGAGAACGGCATCGCCCTCAACCCGGACGTCGGCGAAGAACAGTTCCGAGGTGTCGGCGGAGTGCAGGCCGATCTTATCGAGATTGCGACCGCGGCTAAAGCCGGCAGCGTCTTTCTCGACAAACAGCAGGCTGATGCCTTTGGAGCCGGCGACCGTGCTGTCGGTTTTGGCGATCACCACGACGACGTCGCAATGCTGGCCGTTGGAAATGAAAGTCTTGGCGCCGTTCAGGATATAGCCATTGCCGTCGCGCTTCGCCGTCGTGGTCACGCCTTGGAGGTCCGATCCGGCGCCGGGTTCGGTCATGGCGATGGCGGCCACCATCTCGCCGGACGCCATCGCCGGCAGATAGCGCGCTTTCTGCTCGGCGCTGCCATTGTTCAAAATATAATGATTAATGATGCCGGAATGGACGCCGAGCATGCTGCCGGCAAAGCTCGCATAGCCGTGCCGGGCAAACTCGGCGATGACTACCGCCAGATGTTCGAAAGTTCCGCCGGCGCCGCCATATTCCTCCGGCATGTCGGGGGCGAGCAGGCCGTGCGCGCCGAGCTTGGTCCAGATGTCACGCGGCATGATGCCGGCTTGCTCCCACGCCTCATAATGCGGCGCAATCTCGGCGGCGATGAATTTCTGCACCGAATCCCGGACGATCGCATATTCCTCGTTCATCCAAGATGGTTCACCCAATTGCATGTCCCGCCTCCCTTGAACTGTTCTTTGTGGTCATAAAATTCGGCGCATAGCTCGGCTTCAGCGCGCCGGTGAGAGCTGGCGAATTTCGCTCAGCGCAGACTCAAGATCGCGTACTTCGCTCCAGCCGACCTGCATCATTTCGATTGCCGGGGCGTGCAGGTGCGGCAACGTGGTGCCGGTGCAGTCCTCAATCACAATCGGCCGAAAGTCGCGAAACATCGCATCTTTGGAGGTTGCCGCCACGCATTGGTTGGTGAGCACGCCAACGATCAGCACGGTATCTGCATTAAGCGCGC
Organism: Pseudomonadota bacterium; assembly: GCA_027624955.1. Taxonomy (NCBI): domain Bacteria; kingdom Pseudomonadati; phylum Pseudomonadota; species Pseudomonadota bacterium. The sequence goes on along the minus strand of JAQBTG010000002.1, from coordinate 75,145 downwards.
GCAGGACGGTCTCAAGATTGCTGTTGTAGAAGGCGCTGAGGCGCGATTTCTCCACGTACCAATCGTCTTCGCGCGGGCCGAGCTCGTCAAATATTTGATAGCCCCAACTGCCTTGGCGCAAGCCGCCTTCCTTGAGAAACGGGCGGAGTTGCATGAACGGTCCGCCGTCTTCCACCCCGCGGCAGCCATGGCGCGTCCACACCACAGGGATGTTTTTGGCGCGGATATCCTTCAGCAACTGGCGTGTCGGCGCGATGGTGCGCCGCATATGGGAAATATCGATGCCCTTCTGGCCATACCAACCGTCCGGGTGGAGAAAATCATTCTGCGCATCAATGATGACGAGCACTGTGCGCCCAGGGTTGAGATCCCAGCGCACAATTTCGAACGGTGTCGTCGATTCTGTATCATCCGTCATCGCTGGCGGTTCTCCTTCCGGTCTGGTTGCGCAGGTCCGGCGCGGCGTGAGCCCGCTAAATTAATCTGATTCTCCGCTATGCCAAGCCCGGATCATATTCTAACGCAGTGGCGCCACCAGCGATCCGTCAACCCTCAGGCATGCCGGATCGCGGCGACAGGCCGATTGCTGTGGTCAGATTGGCGATGTTAAATTACCAATACCGAAGTGCCCGATCTCGAGCAGCGCGGCGCTTTGGGGGCCACAATAACAGGCACGGAGAAACACAAAAAATGCGAGCCGTCCTATGCACTGGCACAAATCAATTCTCCGTCGAGGATATTGATGTTCCGCAACCGCAGGCGCGCGAGGTCCGGATAAGGATCGTCGCCGCCGGCATTTGCCATACCGATCTCTCGGTGGTGCGCGGCAATTTCGATGTGCCGAAGCCGGTGGTGCTCGGCCATGAAGGCTGTGGCTACGTCGATGCGGTCGGGCCGGACGTGCGCGAAGTAGCGCTCGGCGACCCGGTGATCTGCTCCATCATCATGCCGTGCAACGCCTGCCCGCAATGTGATCGCGGCGCCCTGTCGATCTGCGATCGCTGGTTTGAGACCGCTTTCAGCGGCGTCATGCCCGACGGCACGACGCGGCTCCGGCGCGGCGGCAATGACATCAACAGTTTCTTTTCGCAATCCTCATTCGCCGAATATGCCGTTGTCCCGGTCTCAGCGGTGGTCAAGGTGCGCCCCGATGCGCCGCTCGAAAAATTGGCCGGCCTGGCCTGCGGCATCTCTACCGGTCTTGGCGCGTCCATGATCCGCGCGCCCGTGCAGCCCGGCGCAACGATTGCTGTGCTGGGCGCCGGCGGCGTCGGCATCGCCACCATGCTGGGTGCGCGCGCGCTCAAGGCGTTGCGCGTGATCGCCGTCGATCTCGTACCGACAAAGCTCGACAACGCGCTCACCTCCGGCGCCGCGACAGATGCCGTGCTCGCCGGCCCCAATGCCATTGACGATATATTGAAGCTGACACCGGGCGGCAGGGGTGTCGATATTTTCTATGATGCCGTCGGCGCCGCCGGCACCATCGAGGCCGGCATCGCCGCGACCCGGGCCGGCGGCACAATCGTCGCTATCGGCATCATGAAAAACGATCTTGAATATTCGGTGCCGTTGCGCGGCTTGATTAATGAAAAAATTATTACCGGGACCAATGGCGGCTCAATTGTTCCGCGCCGCGATATCCCGCGCTTCGTCGACCTCATGATGGCCGGCGAACTGCCGTTCGACGCCATCACCGACCGATACTACGATATCTCCGAGATTGCGGCGGCCTTCGACGATTTGGAAGGCCATAAGATCACCCGCGGGGCAATTCGATTCCCGCAGCCTTGTTCATAAGCGGAGACAGCCTATGACGTCGAACCCGGCAGCGAACGGCCTGTCCCCGGCAATAATGCGCACCCGCAACCTATCGCCAGAAATGCGCGCCAGGTTTGAGATGCTGGAAAAAGATATCCAGCAAGGCTTGGTGCCGGCATGGGTGTTCGGCAGCGATCCGGAGCTATATGCCCTGGAACGCGAGCGCCTGTTTCCCCGGGCGTGGACATTTGTCGGCCATGAATCTGAAATTCCAAAGCGCGGCGATCATCTGCTGCGCTATATCGGCGAGGACTCGTTCATTCTTGTTCGCGGCGCCGATAATCAAGTCCGGCTGTTGTTCAACGCGTGCCGCCATCGCGGCTCTCAGGTTTGCGCGGTGGAACGCGGCAACAGCGAGAAATTTCAATGCCCCTATCACGGCTGGACATATGACAATATCGGCCATCTCATCGGCGCGCCGTCACAGGGCGATGCGATCGGCGGCCTCGATCGCAGCCAATGGGGCTTGCATGCGGCGCCTCGGCTTGAGCTCTATCGCGGCTTGTATTTCGCTTGTTTAGATAACGCCGCGCCGTCGCTCGCAGATTACCTTGGCGATGCGGCCTATTATCTCGATATTTTCTTCGCTCTGTTCGACGATCTCGAAGTCGTCGGCGCACCGCAGCGCTATATGTGGCCAACCAATTGGAAAGCCGGGTTTGACGGCTTTGGCGATGATTATCACTTGATCACCCTGCACCGTTCGTTGTTCGACATCGGCGCAATCGAGATTCCCTTCGCGGCCAATATTCTCGGCCACCATGTCATCACCGGCGGCGGACACAACACCACCATATCAATCGCACCGAGCGATGAATCCGCGTTCTGGGGATATCCCGAAGAATTCGCTGAGCGCTATTCGTTCGACAAACTCGATGCGCTGCAAGCCGATCTCGCGCGCCGCAGCCGCGTGCTGGTCGGCACCGTGTTCCCCAATTTCTCCTACCTCATCATCCCCCTAACCGGCACCGCTGGGCAGCCCGCCACCGGGTTCGCGCAGGTGCGCCTCTGGCAGCCGCGCGGCGACGGCAAGATGGAAGCGTGGAGCTGGACCCTGGTGCCGAAGAGCGCGTCGGCCGAGTTTCGCGAAAAATCCTATCTGGCGGCGGTGCAAACCTTCGGCAGCACCGGCGTGTTCGATCAGGACGACGGCGTCGCCGGACGTGGGATGAACCGCACCAGCACAAGCGTTTTCGGCTGCGGCATGAAATTAAACTATCAGGCCGGATTTCGCGTCGGCACCGCCGAACCGATCAAGGATTGGCAGGGCCCCGGACTCGCGACCTCACACCGCTATGAGGAGAACTCCTACCGCTACACAATTCGGCAATGGGCGCGATTCGTAACGGACGATGCCTATCCGGAGCTGCTGCCGGCACCGCGCGAACTCGACTGACGCCATCCAGCGCGAGCACTCGAGGAACAAGGGAATGATGAAAAATTCAAATTTACAGGAGCAGGACATAACGGCCTGGTTTGCCTGCTATCAATTTCTCGCGCAGGAAGCCGAGTGCCTCGACGAAAACCGCGTCACCGAATGGCTCGATTTATTGACTGCCGATATTCACTATGAAATGCCAATCCTGGTGACCCGGCTGCGCGGTGAAGATCCGGTTGTCGAAAACGGATGGCATATGAAGGAAACCTTTGCGTCGCTCCAAGCCCGCGTGGCCCGGCTCGGCACCGACAGTGCCTGGGGAGAAGATCCGCCAACACGCACCCGCCGGGTGATCGGTAACGTCAGAGCCGGGCAGTGGAACGAAGGGAAGATCGACGTTAAATCGAACCTCTTGCTTTATCTGGGCCGCGGCGATTCAGCGGAGTACACCGTGCTTGCCGCCGAACGTCAGGATATTCTGCGAAAAGAGGAGCAAGGTTTACGTTTGGCGCGGCGGCGGGTGCTATTATCCCATACAACCCTTCCAACTCAGAGTATCGGCGTCTTCCTATAGGATTCGGATTGTCTGACGTAGATACAATTCGCTGCGGCCGACCGCGACACAGAAAAGTCTATGACAAAAAATAATTCAACGATCTAAGCCGCAAAGCCGAATTCGGCCCGCCGGCAAATAGCCGGGGCGTCAATTATGCTGCGCAATTTATCACTACCGCTTCGCTTCGCCCTTATCGGCGGCATTGTCCTGTTGGTGGCCGCAGGCGCGCTGGCCTATGTCAATCAGGCTGCTTCGATCGCACGGCTCAAGAACATGGCGGAAGAAAGCAACGTCGCGCTCACCTTTGCCATGTCGAACATGCTACGCGAGGAAGTCGGCGAGCTTATGAATATAGCGCCGGACCTCTCAGCAGCGGAGTTAAAGCAACTCCCCGCGCTACGGCACATCAACCTTGCCTTTACCGACGCCACGCAGGGAACGCGAATCGTCAATATTAAGATATACAGCCGCTCCGGCATGACGGTTTATTCCTCAGACCCCAGCCAGATCGGCGAGGACAAAAGCGACAACGCGGGATTTCAATCGGCCATCGGCAATGTGGTCGCCAGCACGCTGACCTTTCGCGACCAATTTAATGCATTCGAGGAAACAATTTTTAATCGCGACCTGGTCTCGAGCTACATCCCGATCTTCACGACCTCTGGCGCGCCGGCGGCGTCCGGCGTGCTAGAGATTTATTCCGACGTCACCACGCTCAAAAGCACGATCTCCAATCTAGTTTGGTTAATTCTGGGCGTCACGATCGGCATTCTCCTGGTGGTGTACGCCGTTGTTTTGTTCACGGTGGTTGCCGGCACCCGGCTGACGGCGCGCAAACATCAGGAAAACTTAGAGCTCCAGCTTGAGTTGGCCGAGCGCCGGCGGTCCGAGGAGGTCGCCCGGGTGGCGCTCGACAATGAGCGCGAGATGGGCAAGGTCCGGTCGAACTTTGTCGCCTCCGTGTCGCATGATTTCCGCACGCCGCTGACCACGATTCACGCCTCCGCCGATATCATGGACCGCTATGCCGAGCGCTTGGAACCGCATGAATTCAAGGACAATTTGGAAAATATCAAGAAGCAAGTATCGGCCATCACCCAAGTGCTCGACAAAATTCTTGTCGGTAGCAAGATCGGCGCCAACAAGCTGGAGTGCAATCCGGCGGTGATGGACCTCGGCCCGTTTTGCCGCGATCTGGTGCAGCAAATGCGCCTCAGCACCAATGCAGAGCAGACGGTAAATTTGAATTTTAGCGGCGATCTCGATCAGGTGGTGCTCGATGCGCAGCTGCTGCGCCATATCTTGAACAATCTAATATCAAACGCGATCAAATATTCTTCGCACGGAAGCACTATCGATATCAAAATTTCACGCCGCGGAAACCAGGTTGAATTTCGCGTTGCCGATCAAGGCATCGGCATCGAGCCGGCGGAGATCGATAACATCTTCGAGCTATATTTCCGGGGCGGCAACGCCGTCGGGTTCTCTGGCACGGGGTTGGGCCTGTCGACCGTAAAAAGTGCCGCCGAGGTGCATGGCGGCAGTGCTGAGGTAAAGAGCGTGGCGGGCCAGGGCACGGAATTTATCGTCCGTATTCCGCTCGCCGGTTAAGACCTAAGATATCGCGCCACCGCCTGTACTTACATGGTGGAGAGAAAGCCGCCATCGACATAGATCACTTGACCGGTAATGTAATTTGACGCCTCGGATGCGAGAAAGACTGCGGCGCCCGCCACTTCTTCCGGTGTGCCCCATCGCCCAGCCGGTGTCCGCCCGCAAACCCATTCATTAAACTTTTCGTCCTCCGCCAGAACCTTGTTCATCTCCGTCATCAAAAAGCCCGGACCAATCGCGTTGACTTGCACATTGTCCTTTGCCCATTCCACCGCCATAGATTTCGTTAGCATCTTCAAGCCGCCTTTGGCCGCCGTATAAGGCGCGATACCGGGCCGGGTAATTTCGCTGGTCAACGAGCAGATATTGATAATTTTTCCCGACTTCCGCCGCAGCATGCCCCGCGCCACCGATTGCGCCATCAAGAACGGTGCGGTCAGATTGATTTCGAGCACGCGCCGCCAATCGGCTTCGGGCAATTCGCTCAGCAATTGACGGTGTTGAACGCCGGCATTGTTCACCAATATATCGACCGGCCCGATCGTCGCCTCGATCTCGCCAACCGCCGCTGTGATCGCCTCGGCATCGCTCACATCGAAGGCGGATGTGTGAACCTGGCCACCAATAGCGCGCAGTTCTGTGGCGGTTTGTTCCAGAGTTTCCGGGTTGCGGCCATTCAGGATAATGGTCGCGCCGTGCTGCGAAAGGCCCGCTGCAATCGCCGCGCCAACGCCGCGGCTCGCTCCGGTAATCAGTGCCACTTTTCCTGTGAGATCGAACAACATTTCAAAAATTCCCCTTCTCCACCCGGGAGCGCGCCTGGCAAACCAAGGCTATATTTTAAAGGAATTTTGGCGGCACGCTCTAAGCCTTGTCGGCGGCGGCGCGTTTCGCCCGACTCGACATAATGGGCCGCGCCAGAATTAGCCCGAGGCCCAGCAACATCAGCGCGGCGGCAAGCCAGACGTAGCCGCTATGGCGTTCTCCAAAAAGGACAATGCTCCACAAAATGCCGATCACCACGCCGAAGACGTTAATCATCGACATCAAAAAAGCACCGGTACGTTTGACGATTTCGAAGAACAGCGGCCACATGATGATGTTGATCACCACCGCACCCAGAAGCGCGAGGTCGCCGTCCTGCACCGGTCCGGGGAAAATATAAAGCTGACCGGTCGCCAGCATCAAGGGCAGCAGCAGCAAAGCGCTCGACAACAGAATGCCGACCGCGAGCGAAAGCGAAGCCGTTTCCGGCGGGCGCACCAGTTCGACATAAACATTGAGACCGGCAAAACAGATCGGTGCCAGCAGGGCGAGGATGAACCAGCCAGCCATGTCGGCGTCCGGCAGGCTGCCACTCGGAATGACGATAAACAACACGCCGGCGACGCCGAGCACGAGCCCAGCGACACTCATGATGTGGATGCGCTCGAGACGGGCGAGCAGTGAAAATAAATAGGTAAACGCCGGAGTCAAAATAACCAGCAGCACCGCCACGCCGGACGGCAATTTGGGCGCGACAAAGGCGAGCAGCGCGAATGGAAAGGCGATGCCGAGCGCCGCGGCCACGCCGTAAGCCCTTAAATGGATGAAATCAACGCGCGGCAATTCGCGGCGAATTGCGGCAACGACAAACAACACCGCGCCGGCGCCGAACGTGTACCAGAAGACGTAGGCGAAAAATGGAACCCCGGCTTCGGTCGCGACCTTGTTGACTGAAAAGATAAAGCTGAAATTGGCGCCGGCGATAAAAATCAGCAGTAGCGATAGGAACAGCCCGCCGCTCCGGCGGGCAACGATATCAACCGATTTCATAGCGCGTCCCAGTCAACCGTTTCAGTATGTTTCCGAGACGCCCAATGCCCAGAACGGTCAATGTGACCCTTGGGAAGGACGGTCGCCAAGGCCGAGCATAGCGCCAAACCGCCCTGCACAGCTAGCGTTTCAAGCCGGCCACATCCCAACCGACCTGATTGTACATATCGGCGGCGTTCCACAGCCCCCGCAGATAGCTAATCTTGTGGTTTTCGATGAAGCAAATTTGCGAAAACTGGCAATCGAACCTTTTCCCCGTATTGGGCAAGCCGAAATATTCCTTGGAAATGGTGCCGCTCATGCGCCCCATATCGCACACCACGTTGCCCTGCACACAGAACGTCTCGATATAAAGCGAGAGATCCGGCACCGCTTCGAGCCACCCGGCACCGAATTCACGAATCGCGGCATGGCCTTCCGCCGGCGGCAAGGTGATGTCGTGATACACCCCGTCTTCCGCCATCGGCGCGACCACCTCGTCGATATTCTGGCTCGACCACCCGCGGCATTGCTGCGCCAGAAGTGCCAGATTGGCGCGCTCTTCATCGTTCAGTTCAGTAAAACTCTCGATCGGCTGATCGGCCATGTTGCGATCGCTCATCATCCATTCTCGCGCGCTCATTTTTTCTTCTCCTCTGTCGCCGCTTGCACCACATCATAAAAGCGGTCGGAATACTGCCTAGCGCCGCCGGTAAAATCCATGATATTCATCGCCGCCCATTGAAGAAGGAGTTTGCCATGGCTGACCAGACCCTCGAACAACGCATCGCCCGGCTTGAGGCGCATAACGACATTTGCAAATTGATGGCGGAATATCTGCTGGTCGCTGACCAGGGCTACGATCCCGATAAAATCACCGCCTTTTTCGTCGAGGACGCCACCTGGGAATCCGACGCCTTCGGCCGCCATGAAGGACGCCAAGCGATCTGGGATTTTTTCGAAAGCCTGTCGGGCGTACTGGTGTTCGCCGCCCATTTCGTCACCAACCCGATCATCACCTTCGAGACCGATGATCGCGTGCGCGGCGCCTGGCGCCTGTTTCAGACCGCCACCGTGAATAGCGACGGCGCTCTTGATTCAAACCTACTCGTTGCCGCTTATGACAATGTGTTCGTCAAGGTCGATGGCGTGTGGAAATTTCAGGCGGTCAACGTCTATGTCAATTTCTTCGAGCCGATCAACAAAGGCTGGGCAGAATCCGCCAAGACTTAAGGATCAGACGCCGGCCGTCGCCATCTGAAAGCACCGATTGCGGCCGAGGCTACGGCTAGGCTATTTCCGCGCGGCCTTGTCGAGATCTTTGAGGAATGCGTTGAAGCCCTTGGTAAATTGGCCGTCCAGGGCGACGCTGCCCAGGATTTGCCCGACAAAGCCGAACTTCGGCTGGTAGGCGTAATCGATGGTGACGGTGGTTTCTTCGCCCGCCGGGGTGAGGGTGAAGGTGGCGAGACCATGCGCCATCGGCAATTTTTTCGCCGAATCAATGCTGATCACCAGGCGGCTCGCCTCATCCCATTCTTTGACGGTTTCTTCGAGCGCGCCGAACGGCGCCAAATCGCAGTGCCGCTGTGCGCCGACGCCGCTGGTGCTGTCCGAGGTCGAGAATGATTTGGTGACACCCGAGTTCCATGACGCGATGTTGGGATAGTCCGCGAGAACCGCCCACACCGCCGCCGGCGCGGCAGATATCCTCTTGCTTACCTTGATCGAGCGCATCTTCGCTGTTCTCCCCGGTTTAATACCTGACTGGCACGATAGGCTATGGGAGGCGCCTACGCCAATATTGCGCCGCCATCGCCGGCCGCTGAACTATGGTTGCTTCGTACCTGGGGGCGAAGACGTCAGCAGAGAACCTTAAGCGGCCACCTTGATCATCAATTTTCCGAAATTGTCGCCGGAAAACAGCCGCAACAGCGTCTCAGGGAAGGCCGCCACACCGCCCTCGACGATATCGTCGGGGCAGTTCAACTTGCCGGCATTCAGCCAACCGGCGAGTTCAGCGACCATCTCCGGCCACTGGTTGCGCCAGTTGAAATAGATAAAGCCTTCCAGCCGAGCACTGCGGATAAGTAGATTGAGGTAATTGGCCGGGCCTTCGATCGCCGTCGTATTGTTATATTGAGAGATCGCGCCGCAGATCACGACGTGGGCGTGAAAGTTGATGCGCGCCAGGGCCGCATCCAGACATTCGCCCCCGACATTATCGAAAAACACGTCGATACCGTCAGGGCAGCTCCGCGCCAGGCCGTCATTGAGATCCTCATTCTGATAGTCGATCGCCGCATCGAACCCGAGCTCGTCGATGAGGAACGCACATTTGCGCGCCCCGCCGGCAATGCCGACCGCGCGGCAGCCCTTGATCTTGGCGATCTGACCGACATGCGCGCCGACCGATCCGGCAGCACCGGAGACGACCACCGTCTCGCCCGCTTTCGGCGCGCCGACCTCGATCAGGCCGCAATAGGCGGTCAGCCCGGCGATCCCCAAGCTGTTCAAATAAGCCGGCAGCGGCGCCAGGCTGGCGTCGGCCTTCATCAATGCGCTGCCGTCGGAGATCGCATATTCCTGCACGCCGTCGATACCAACGACGAACTCGCCGGTGGCGAAGGCCGGATTCTCGCTGGCGATCACCTCGCCAACCGTCAGCGCGCGCATCACTTCGCCGAGCTTGAGCGCCGGCACATAAGTTTCGCGGTCGTTCATCCAGCCGCGCATCGCCGGATCAACCGAGATGTAGTGAATCTTGACCAATACCTGGCCAGCCTCGAGGTCAGGCACCGCCGCCTCGGTAAACTGCCAATCGCTTGATTTGGGCAGGCCGACCGGCCGGCCGGCCAGTCTGATTTGATGATTTACGATATTCGACATGGTGTTTTTTCCTTTGCTCAATGGCGGCGGGGCGGCGGACGCGTTAGGCGTAACTTTCCTCCGCCTGCTTGAAGGTCGACCACTCCGCCAAGTCATGGCCGCACAGAACCTGCGCCCCCGATTTCTCGATGCGGGTGATCTCGGCGATGGATTTAGTTTGCACGTCGCGGTTCCAGGTATTTTGCGGCATGTTTTCCGGCTGTAAATTCTCGCGCACCGCGACCGCGTCCGAAGCCAGCAGATGCGCGCCGCTCTTTGGCAGCGCGGCGAGCAGGCCGGTCATCCCCGGCGAATGGCCAGGCAGCGGCAGCAATACCAAGCGCCCATCATCGAAGATATCCACTTCACCGTCGAATTCGATCATCGGCATCGGGTGGTCCCATTCGGCCTGGAAATAGCCTTGGCCCTCGCTCGCCGGATCGCGCGCACAGGCTAGCTCATCGCGGTGTAAGTAGATCGTCGCCTTGGAGAAAAACTCGTTGCAGCCGCAATGGTCGCAGTGCAAATGCGAATTCACCACGATATCGATATCGTCGGGCGCCAGATTCACCCGCGCGAGCTGGCTGATGATGTTGTCATCAGCCGACATCGCCGGAATTACAAAGCGCGCCATCGGCCCCCAACGCTCCTCCGGGTTGACGGCTATTTCCGGGTGACAGCCGGTATCGAACAGCACATTGCCGTGTGGGTGAATGAACAGGAAACAGGAAACCGGCAGCTCGATCATTTCCTCGGGCGCCGAGCCAGGCAAATAGACGAGCTTCTGCATCCTGAGGCGGCCGCCGGAGAGAATATGCATCTTCACAGCGACGTTCCTTTGCTAGTCGAAAATCTCAAGCGGCAAGAAGGCGGATACCGTCAGGTTGGGGACATCGACAATTTGGCTGATGCGCAAATTTACCGCGACGCTCGCCAAGGCCAGCGAATTTTCCGGCGAGAAGCCGCAGCGCTCGCCGATGTAATCCACCATATTCAAGAGCGCGTTGCGCGTTGCCAAGGTGAGGTCTTCCGACAGATTCTCGCCGTCGCGTTTCAGGCAGGTGCCGGTGGTTGCGTAGAACCGGGTCGAGCAATCGAGCGGCGCGCCCCCGGGGTTTTCATTGCCGAAAGAAACATCGGTCTGGCCGCGCCGCGCCGCCACGCCGGACAGCACGCGGAAGCGCGCATGCAGAATGGCCGAAGTCTCGATCGCGCTGCCGCAAGATTCGCCGTCACCTTGGGCAAAATGTGCGTCGCCTACTGAAAACAACGCGCCCTTCTGATAGACCGGCAAATAGACTGTCGTGCCTTTGACGAATTGTTTGATGTCGAGATTACCGCCGGTTTCATGCGGCGCGATGGTGCGCATGGCTTCACCCGCGATTGCCGGATCAGCCGGCACCGCCATGTCGGCATCGGGCAGAAATACCGCGCCGCCGCGCTCATGCAGGCTCTTCTCCCGCGCATTTATGCGGGCGAGCAATTCATGCGACGGCGCCAAGCCCATCACGCCAAAAAACGGCGCGCCCGGAATGCGCACACCGGGCAGGTCGGGCGAGGTCGCAAACCCATCCCGCATCTCCCAATGAATCAGATGCGGTTTGGTAAAGCGGTCGCGCAAAAAGCCGAACCCCGGCGCGATAAGCGTGAACCCTTCGTCATGCGATTTGACGTCCAAGATATCGACCGCCAGCAAATCGCCGAGCTCCGCTCCCTCGACATAAACCGGCCCGGTCAAAGGATGCGCACGGCCAATGCTGGCCTGACCCAAATCCGCGCCCGACATAGATTTGTGAATTTGGCAGTCAAACGAGTCACGCGTATGAATTTCCGCCTCGTCGCCGCTCTTCACATGAATCATCGGTGTGATGTCGGGGTGCCAACGGTTATGGCCTTCCGCGGGGCACTCCGCCAACGGAATGGTACGATCAACCGAGACGAGATGCTTAACCATATCTGATGTTCCTCTTGATCCTGGCAGGGGATGGCGGAGGCAGTGCACTGCCGATAGACTAGGTGTAATTGATATAGACTCACTTTAACGACGACAATGAAGTGTACCAACCTAAGTCGATGAGACCGCTCTTTGAATTTAATCTAATGACCTGTCGCAATCAGCTTGTCCGGTAGAAGGAGTTAATCATGGCGAACGGTGAAATTTTAGCTGGCTTCTTGGCCCCGCATCCGCCGCATCTGGTTTATGGCGATAACCCGTCTCAGAACGAGCCCGATTCCGAGGGCGGCTGGGAGCCTCTTCGTTGGGCCTATGAGCATGCCCGCGAAAGCCTGGACCGAATGAAGCCAGACGTTCTGCTCGTTCATTCGCCGCATTGGATGACCCAACTCGGCCACCATTTTTTGGGCGTGCCAAATCTTTCGGGCAAGTCCGTAGACCCGATCTTCCCAAACCTCTTTCGCTATTCGTTTGGTTTGAACGTCGACGTCGAGCTGGCCGAAGCTTGCTGCGCCAAAGCCCAGGCCAAAGGCCTGGTCGCCAAAATGATGCGCAACCCAAAGTTCCGCGTCGATTACGGAACAATCACAACCCTGCACATGATCCGGCCTGAATGGGATATTCCGGTGGTCGGCATCTCGGCCAACAACTCGCCCTATTACCTGAGCACCGAGCAAGGCCTGGAGGAGATGGACCTGCTGGGCAAAGCAACCCGCGAAGCGATCGAAGAAACCGGCCGAAAAGCCGTGTTGCTCGCGTCCAACACGCTCAGCCATCTGCATTTCTCCGAAGAGCCAGCGCTGCCGGAGGATATGTCCTGCGAGCACCCCTTCAGCCATGAGGGCTATCGCTGGGACATGCGTTTCATCGAGCTGCTGCGCCAGGGCAAAACCCAGGAAGCATTCAAAATCATGCCGCAATTCATCGACGAGGCGCATGCCGAAGTTAAATCCGGCGCGTTCACCTGGATGTTCGCCGCCATGGGATACCCGGAAATGCCCGGCAAGCTGCACGGCTATGGCACGGTGATCGGCACAGGCAACGCGGTGATGGAATGGGATTTAAAAAATCCTGGCCCGCTGCAAAGCGCCGCAGCCGAATAACTTCACACGTTACGCACCGAGGATAAATTCCATGACATTGGCCGCAGCGTTTTTGGTGACCGGCTCCCCCCTGCCCTATTTGCGCAAAGACAATCCAGCCTGGAAGGAACTTACCACCGGCTTCGAGATAGCCGCGCGCGCTTTGGCTGCGGCCAAGCCTGATGTCATTTTGCTCTATTCGACCCAATGGATCGCTGTGCTGGACGAACTGTGGCAAACACGACCGCAATTGTCCGGGACCCATGTTGACGAAAACTGGTACGAGTATGGCGATCTTGAATATGATCTAAAAATCGATACCAAACTGGCGCATGCCTGTATCGAAACCGCCAACGCACGCGGCATCCAATCCAAGGGCGTTGATTACGACGCTTTCCCGATCGACACGGGCACGATTGTCGCCAACGGTTTTTTGAATTCGGGCGCAAACTGCCCGCTCGTGTTGGCCGCGAATAACGTCTATCACGATTTTGAAAAGACCCGAACCATCGCCGCGATGGCTGCAGAAACCGCGGAGGCACAGGGCAAACGCTATGCCGTGGTCGGTGTCGGCGGCTTGTCAGGCACGATATTCCGCGAAGAAATCGATATCGCCGCGGACCGCATCGCCAGTGCCGAAGATGACAAATGGAACCGCCGCATGCTCGACTTGATGGCAGCGGGAGAAGCACAGCAGGTCGAGGACCTCTGCGGCGAATATGCGGCGGCGGCGAAGGTCGATATGGGCTTCAAACATCTCGCCTGGGTACTGGGCGGGATCGGCGGCAGCTATAACCACGCCGAAATTCACGGCTACGGCCCCACATATGGCGCCGGCGCTGCGGTAATTGAGTTCAAGTTCTGAGTATTAGCGCCGCCGCATTTTCAAAAGATGTAAACGCCCCGATAGATCAACTTGGCGAAGTCCGCCAAAACATGAGGCGAGGCCCGATTGCCGGTCGATCGATCGCCGGCAGCGCTTAATATCCGATGAGATTATGTCGAACGGACAGCAGATGCTGGCGAATGGTCTTCTGCGCACCGGCAGAATCTCGTTTGGAGAGCGCCGTCAAAATCGCGCGGTGCTGGCGTTCGTAAATTGTCCGGCGCGCCGGAGTGAGGCTCTTCTTCTTCAACTCTCCCCACGCCGAAAGGGATCGAAGCCGGTTGATCGAACTTAGAATATCGATCACCGCGCGGTTTTTCGTCGTCAGCGCCAATGCCTCATGAAATTCAGCGTCCCAGCGCTCGAATTCACGCCACGAACGCGCCGCCTCTCCGCGCTCCAGGCATTTTTGTAGGGTGTCGAGATCCGATTGAGTAGCGCGCAAGACAGCAAGCTCGCCCATGCCCGGCTCGACGAGCAAGCGAACCTCCATGATATCGGACGGCGACGCGTCACCAATGCCCGTGGCCGGCGTCAACCGCACCTGGCCTTCCCTATCGGCAACAAACGTACCGCTGCCGACATGGCGCACGATCAGCCCGTCGCGCTCAAGCTGGCGCAACACCGTGCGCACGGTATTCCTGGCAATCTCATATTTTTCCGAGAGCGCGCGCTCCGTCGGCACCCGGTCGCCCGGCGCCAATTCACCCGATGCGATGCGATCGGTTATCGAGGCACGAACCGCGCCGGACAGCTCGTGTGATCGCTCGCGCTTGTTCATATCGCGCGCCTTGTCGCACGCTTGATCGATTCCGCCGCGCGCTCTAGGACGCCAAGTTGCACCTTGATCATTGGATCCATTAGTGTACCATTATTAGATCAATTTTCCATTGGATCACAAGTGGTTCACAAAATCAACTACGGGAGCAATCATGTCAAACAATCCTCTGGATATCCTAGCAAGCCGGCGATCGTTTCTACTGGGCTCGGGCGCGGCGCTCGGCGCGATGGCCCTGACAACTCTCGGCAGTTCGAAATTCGCGTTGGCGGACACAATCGAGAACGCCGTCCTACAGACCGTTACCGGGCCGGTCAGCGCCGCAGACATCTAGAAAGCCATGGCGCATGAACATCTGTTCGTCGATTTTCACGGGCCAAACGCTGCCGAATATATGGACGTTAATTGGTCGGCAGCGCTCGGCGCCAGCGTCACCAGCGCCATGGAACTGCGCGGCCAGGGCGTCAATTTGATGATTGAGTGGACCAACCTCGGTGTCGGGCGCAACGTCCTGTTGCTGCGCCATGTGTCGCGCCAAACCGGGATGAATATTGTCTGTCCGACCGGCATCTACAAAAGCCTGGTGCCGCCGGCGATGGCTGATCTCTCGGTCCCGCGTCTCGCCGAGCACTTCATGCGCGAGCTGACGATGGGAATTGACGGCACCAATATTCGCGCCGGATTTATCAAGATCTCGGTGTCCTCGGATGCCGTCGTCGAAACCGAGGTTCCATTTCATCGGGCCGCTGCCATAGCGGCGAAGAAAACCGGCTGCACCATTTCGATGCATTGCCCGCATGCGAATGTGGCCAACGAAGTTGTCGCGTCGTTGGAAGCGGAGGGCTTCAAACTGGATCGATTTGTGTGGGGCCATTCGCAGCCGTCGAGCAATGAAGACCATCTCAAGATGGTCGGTCGCGGCGCAACCGTGCAGTTCGATGCGATCAGCGCCGACACCGACCCGTTTTTCAACGGCCCGACCGACGATGCCTCAATGCTCGAGCGCATCGAGAACATCACCAAGGGCCATCCCGACCAGGTGATCGTCTCGGCCGATGCCTCGGTTTATGTCAATCCGCCGGTGTGGCAGTACGACCGCGACAACACCTATGTGCACCGCTATTTCGAGGCGAAATTAGCCGAGCGGCTCGGTGAAGACATGGCTCGCCATGTGCTGCGCGACAACGTGATCCGAGCCTTCCGCCGCGGCGACAATGTGAGCTAGCACCGGGCTTGAACCTCTAAACCCAAGTATGCCAACGGCTGGGCGGCAAAGCGCACCGCCCAGCCGTTGGCAGCGCTATCTACCGCCGCAACCAGCCAGCGCCAGGTCATTGATATAACCGAAATGATTTCGCATCATCGTCGGCGGCGCCTGCTCGATGCGCGCCATCAACCGGGTAGAGGGTAAGCAAGATATGATGTTGCAGGGAAAAGTTGGCGTGGTGACGGGCGCCACCGCAGGGCTCGGCCGGGCTGCGGCGTTTGCCATGGCGCGCGAAGGCGCAGCGGTGGTGGTCACCGGCAGAGAGCCTTCGGAGGGCGATCCGATGGTGGCGGAAATCCACGAATTGGGCGGACGCGCGGTTTTTGAGACGGTCGATGTGATTGATGAGGCCGCGATCGCGCGCATGGTGGCGCGTGCGCTCGATGAATATGGCCGCCTCGACATCGCCTATAACAATGCCGGCATCGAAAGCCCGGCCTGCCCCGTTCAGGACGTCGATTTGGCGGAGGTGAAAGCCGCCTATGACGTCAATTTGTTCAGCATCCTCGCCTGCATGAAGCATGAGATCCCAGCAATGATCGCCGGCGGCGGCGGTTCAATCGTCAATGCCACGTCGGTCTGGGGCCTGAATGCCGGCCCCGAGCGCTCGACCTATATCGCGGCCAAGCACGCCATTTCTGGCCTGACAAAAACCGCCGCGCTCGAACTCGCGAAAAAGAACATCCGCGTCAACGCCATCGCGCCGGGGCCGATCCGCACGCCGATGATGCTGCGCGATTGGAGCGGCGATGTCGACAAAGCCGCGCTCGGCGTGCCGATGGGCCGCGTCGGCGAAGCAAACGAAGTGGCCGAGGCCGTGGTCTGGCTATGCTCCGATCGCGCCAGTTACATTACCGGCCATGTGCTGCCGATCGATGGCGGCATGATGTGCAAGGTCGGCTGAGCGAGCCGCCCATTAGTCGTCCGACTTAGCCGCGCTTGGCGAGCAATTCCGCGGCGTAGGTCAGCGCCTCGGCGCGGGTCTCTAAACAATGATGCGCGGGAATGTTGTGGATGACGCCGAGCCGTTCCAGCGTATTGCGTACGCGCGGGCGTAGGCCGACGAGGAGCGCGTCCAGGCCCAACTCCGTAGCATTAGCCATGGCATCTTCGATGGCGAGCGACGCGCTGGTATCGATAAACGTCACGTCTGAGAGATCAAGCACCAACACTTTGAATTCGCCGGTGACGGCGACGCGCCGCGTCAGGCCTTTGGCGGCGCCAAAACTCATCGGCCCGGAAATGTAGTAGATTATGATGTCGTCTGCGTGGCGCTCTAATATATCCGCCTCTTCAGGCGTGAGCGGCCGGTCTTCTGAAACCTCGTGCACATTCTCCAACTGCAAATCGGACATGCGCTTGACGAACAACAGGCTGGCCGAGACGATGCCGACCGCGACCGCAATGATCAGATCGACGAACACAGTTAATCCCAGCACCACGCCCATGATGGCGATGCCGGCGCGCGGCGCTCGCGCGATGCGCCGGAGATAACCCCAATCGATAATATCGATGCCAACCTTGACCAGAATGCCGGCCAGCACAGCGTGCGGCATATGCGAGGCAATTGGCCCGGCGCCCAACACCACGGCGAGCAACACCAGCGAATGCACCATGCCCGAAATCGGTGTGCGCCCGCCGGCGCGCACATTGACGACCGTGCGCATCGTGGCGCCGGCACCGGGAATGGCGCCAAACAGGCCGGCGAGAAAATTGCCGATGCCTTGGCCGATAAGTTCGCGGTCTGAATTGTGCTGGCTCCGTGTAACGCTATCGGCAACCAAAGAAGTCAACAGGCTGTCGATCGATCCCAACAGCGCCAGCATCAGGGCCGAGCCCACCATGTCGCTGAGCGTCAGCCAATCGAGCGACGGCAATTGCAGTTCAGGCAGGCCGGTTGGAATCTCACCCAGGGTCGGCACACCGGCAAGAAACAGCCACACCACGATGGTGCCGATCACCAGGGCAATCAGCGGAGTCGGCACGAGGCGCTGGATAGGCCGTGGCGTGAAATAGACGATGCCCAGCGTCACGCAGGCGATCAACGCGGCCTGCCAATTGAGTGCGGCGATATCGCTGGGCAGGGCACCCAGGCTTTGCACAACATTTGCGCCGGGATGGCTTTGCCCTATCAACGGCGCCAATTGCAGGATGATAATGATACAGCCGATGCCGCTCATGAAGCCGGATACCACCGGAAACGGTACCAGGTTGATATAGCGACCGACACGAAGCGCACCGAAAAGAATTTGCAATAGCCCGCCCATGAGCACGACCGTAAAAGCGGTGCCCGGCTGATCGGCATAGCGCAGGAAGATCACCGCCATGACCACGGTCATGGGCCCGGTTGGGCCGGAAATTTGACTTGGCGTGCCGCCGAGAAGGGCGGCAAAAAAGCCGACAATGATGGCGCCGTACAGCCCGGCCATTGGCCCGGCGCCGGAGGCAACGCCAAACGCCAACGCCAGCGGCAGGGCGACCACGGCGGCTGTGAGACCACCATAGATATCGCCGCGTATATTATCGAAGGCGAGCCCGTGGACCAGTTTCATTGCTAGCCCCGGCGGGCGGCAGAATGGCGCCGCATTCCTGCACCAGCGCCGGCGCAGATCAACGCCAAATCAAATAGCTTGAACGGCCGCGCCGCGTCGCCCCGCGTCGCCGCCCCTACCAAGTAGGGATGCA
This sequence comes from Pseudomonadota bacterium, assembly GCA_027624955.1. Classification (NCBI taxonomy): domain Bacteria; kingdom Pseudomonadati; phylum Pseudomonadota; species Pseudomonadota bacterium. Next base: position 56,462 of record JAQBTG010000002.1, on the reverse strand, counting down.
GGTGCTCGTCAGCCCGCCATCTACGATCAATTCCGTCCCGGTGATATAGCTTGCATCGTCGGAGGCCAGAAAAGCCGCTGCCTTGGCAATCTCAAACGGATCGCCCATGCGCCCGATCGGAATCATGGCATGGCGCTCTTGGCGGATACGTTCAACTTCAGCCGGGTCATTGATCTCCTCAAGCGACGCGTTGATCAACGGCGTATCGATAACGCCGGGCAAAATTGAGTTCGCGCGGATTCCCTTGGCGGCATATTCAAGCGCCACGGTGCGGGTAAATTGCAGGATCGCTGCTTTCGACGTGTCGTAGGCGATTGCCGGCGTTCCCCAATAACGGATTCCCGCGACCGAGGAGATGTTCACAATCGCGCCCTTGCCCTGTTTTTCCATCACCGGCAAGACATGTTTGCACGTGAGAAACATGCTCTTGACGTTGGTATCGATAATTTTGTCCCACATCGCTTCGGGCAGTGATACCGGCCCGTTAACATCCAGAATGCCAACATTATTGTGCAGAACATCAATCCGGCCATAGATTTTTAGGCAGGCCGCAACCATCGCCGATACCGAGCTATTATCGGTGACATCGCACAATATGGTTAGAACTGAATTGCCTTCCTCGGTGATGATATTCGCCGTCTCCTCCACGGCGCTTTTATTGATGTCGACCGCGACGACCCGTGCACCCTCGCGGGCATAGTGAATTGCACATGCCTTGCCGTTGCCGATGCCTTCACCGCTGGCACCCGCACCGGTTACGATGATCACCCGATCTTCGAGCCTACCCATCACCAAATTCCCTTCGCCGAATTCTCTTTACCCATGCGGTCACAGCCGCACGCCTCACAATCTTGGGCGTGCGGCTGCCGCAGTCGGTCAGCTCAAATTGGTTCGGCAATAAAGACCGCGATTTTACGCGACGTTTTTGCTTTGTATTCTTCGTAGGGGGGGAATGCCTTCACACCGGCCTGCCATAACTTCTCGCGTTCCGGATCATCGTGAACCTCGCGAAGCCGCATCTTTTGGACCTTGGTCTTATCCCGTATTTCCACGTCCGGATTGGCCCTAAAATTATAAATCCACACCGGATGCGTAGGCGCGCCGCCGTTCGAGCCAATCAGCACATAGCCATCGCCAACCTTAACCGTCATCAATGCGATTTTGCGCACGCCACCGGTCTTATTGCCCTTATGCGTGATGACGATGCAGGGCAATCCTGTATCCTTCAATGTGGTGCCTTCGGTACCGCCGCTGCTTTCATAAAGTTTTATCTGTTCGCGCACCCAATCAATGGGTGAGGGAATGTATTCGGGCATTAAATTCTCCAATTTGTAAGGGCTGAAATAGACATATTGCCGAACTTTCCGGCACTTTGGGTCTGTTCTTGACCCCGAATCAGGCGGTCGCCCATCCAGGGGGTTCGTCGTTTAGCGCCGCTTGCGCTGCGCCGCGATGGATTTGGTCCGCTCTATCACGACATCGCCAGTATGCGCTGCCGTTACCGTTTCGATCAACATGATCCAGCATTCCGATTCCGCCACGGGATTATGCATTTTCCCTTTCGGTACGATATGGAAGTCGCCTTCGTTGAGGATAACCTCCGAATCTTCGTACTCGATCTTGAGGCTGCCTTTGCAGATGTAGAAAAGCTCGTCCTCCTCATCATGCTTGTGCCACGCCAGCACTCCTTTGGCTTTGGCTATCTTGACGTACTGGTCATTGACCTGCCCGACGATTTGCGGTGACCAATATTCCGTTACATTTTCGAATTCGCCGAGAAGATTCACGGCGTTTGGTGATGTCTGAGTCACGTTTTTCCTATCCCTTGTCGCGTGCCGCGCCAGAAAGAAATTTCATCGCGAATCTCCACAATTCTCTCGACCGGCCGCTTCGCCTGCGGTCAATATGTATCCTCTAAGCCTACCGGGATCGACAAACGATAAACCATAAGGAGCCAGGTTCTTGAACGCCACCGCCGAATTTAGCTCACGAGAGCGCGATCGAATAATCGAAGCAGCCGCTGCCTTGCGCGAAGCTGAACGCCCGGTGCGCATGTTGCGCAGCGTGGCATGGCCTGAAGACGCTTACGAAGCGTTCATGGCGAAAAGAGCATGCGCCCTGCCACAGGTAACGTATACCCAGATTCGCCCCGATGAAACACACGAGCGCACTCGCGCCGCCCGCGCCTTGATCGATGGTTCCTCGCCCGTCCATCACTGGCTATCGAGGGTCGCCGATGTGGTCGATACCGGTGCAAATATGGTCGGTGCCGTCGGAACGAAAGAATTTTTCGAATTGTCGGCCGAGCTGTACGGCGCGCCGAATGCGGCCATGGTGGATAAAGTTACCCGTCCCATCGATCTCGCCCAGGCGCTCGACGGTGTGCTGGCCGGCTTCAAGCATCAGGACCTCCACCTCGACGAATCGCCCATAGAATACAGCGCAACCGAACTGGTCGAACAAATCCGCCCTCAAGTCGTCGCGCATTTTGGCGCTGCCGCGCCGCGCCTTGAGATCATGGATCATCTATCCGCGAAAGCCATCGCCGGAGGACGCTATATCCGATTTCGCAGCGATGCGGTGTTTTCCGACCGAGACTGCGCGCAACTGATTCAGCACGAGGCCTTCGTCCATATCGGGACCACCCTGAATGGCCATGAGCAGAAGCGAATGCCCCTGCTGGCGGCGGGGCATCCCGGCACCACACGCACGCAAGAAGGCCTCGCCGTGTTCGCCGAAATCATCAGTGGCGCTATGGACCCGAGCCGCATGCGCCGCTTGGCCGACCGTGTCATCGCGATACAAATGGCGATCGACGGCGCCGATTTTCTCGAGATCTATAAATTCTTTTTCGAGCGCACCGACAGCACGCGCCAATCCTTCGAAAATGCGCGCCGGGTGGTGCGCGGCGGATTGGTCACTGGCGGTGCGCCGTTTACCAAGGATGTGGTCTATCTAGAAGGGCTTCTGCGCGTTCATAATTTCTTGCGGGTCGCCGTGCAGCTCGACCGGCTGGACTGCATCCGTTTGCTATTCTGCGGCAAACTCAACATCGAAGATCTGCCGGCGATCTGCATATTGGTCCAGGAAGGGCTTTGCCAATTTCCCCGCTATCTGCCGCCTTGGGTGAAGGACCTACGGTTTCTTGTGTCCTACCTCGCTTATTCGGCCTTTCTGAATCAGGTCAACCTCGGAGCGATCCGTGAACATTATGTCGACGTCCTGCAACACGCGCCAAAGGTGCCAACACCGAGCGATTAAATTCCCGACCCGGCGCCGCTGAAACGCGGTAACACCTTTGCGCTGCTGCAATTGCCGGCTGCCAGGCCGATAGCTGAAAAGGTTTCTTCATAAAATGTGCGAACTGTTCGGTCTTTCCAGCAATATTCCGGTTACCGCGAAACTCTCCCTCGATACGTTCGCCAGGCATGGCGGTGACACGGGGCCGCATCGTGACGGATGGGGCATCGCATATTTTGAAGACCGCGACGCCAGGCTCATCAAGGAGGCCGGGCCCGCCGCCGGCAGCGAATGGGTGGAGTTCATCGGCCGGCAAAAGCTCAACAGTAAAATCATTCTTTCGCACATCCGCTCGGCGACGGGGACCAGCGTATCTTTCATCAACACCCACCCGTTTATGCGGGAGCTTGGCGGGCGCAAGCATGTCTTCGCGCATAACGGCAACCTGCACGACATCGAAACGGCGAAGCCGCTGTCATATCAGCGCTATCGACCCGTCGGAGAGACCGATTCCGAGCACGCCTTCTGCATCCTGCTTGAGCGTTTATCTGAGCTTTGGCTCAGTACCAGAGGGGTTCCGTCGCTGACCCACCGCCATCAAATCGTTAGTCAATTCGCGGCTGAAATCAGTCCGCTGGGTCCGGCCAATTTCCTTTACGCCGATGGCGATGCATTTTTTGCGCATGGCAACAAGAGAACACAACCCACCTCGGGAAATGTCGCGCCACCCGGATTGTATCGGCTGTGCCGGCAATGCGCGCCGGAGTCTGCCTATGATATTCCGGGATTGCATTTCGACAGCGAAGACCAGCATGTTGTCTTAGTTGCCAGCGTGCCGCTTTCAGACGAGGGCTGGGTGCCGCTCGACGAGGGCGAGGTGCTGTGTATCCAGAATGGCGTGATGATCGGCTAGTTGGAGCACGCCCCAGTGTACCGGCGGGACTTGCCTGAGAAGAGGCATGGGCTGAAACCGACCAATTGATTATTTCAATAATCGCAACAATCAATTGCCAAGTCTGCCAATTATCTTCTCCTTCAGACATAATATATTTATCCCAGTAGCGGAAAGGAGGCGAACACATCCGGTGTCGCCGGCCAGCGCTACATCCGGGGGATAAAAATTATGACAACCACCGCATTGACCCAAGGGACGCATCACGTTGGGCTGACGGTACCTAATTTATCCGAGGCTCAATCATTTTTCGGCGATTTGTTGGGATTCATGCAAGTCGGCGAGGTAGCGGATTATACCGCCGTATTTTTGAGTGACGGCACAACGATGATCACCCTGTGGCAGGCAGAAAATCCGCAAACCGCCGCTCCGTTCGACCGCAAGAATGTCATAGGGCTTCATCATCTTGCATTGAAGGTTGCGACCGCGGCGGTACTCGATGATCTCTATCAGCGCCTGAATGAAGTAGCAGAGAAAATATGATGACCGATGATTGGACGGAAAGCGGTTCGCCTTTCCATTCCGGTGAGCATGATGTTCAGAGAAGGATGGGTGTTCAAGATATCGAAGATTGGGCGCGGAAAGTCGTGCGCCCGTTCTTGGCGAAGGATCACCTCGACTTCCACACAGCCCTGCCCTTTTTGGTCGCCGCAGCACGCGACGACCGGGGACGCCCTTGGGCAACTTTGCTCACAGGGCCAGAGAACTTCATCACGTCACCGGATTCCAAGTCACTGGTCATAGACGCAACGCTCGCTGATGGCGACGCCTTGGAGGGTACGCTGTCATCAGGGCACCACCTTGGGCTACTGGGAATTGAGCTCGACAGCCGCCGGCGCAATCGCGTCAATGGCCGGGTCTCTACGAACGCTACCGGAGATTTGCTGTTTTCCGTGGACCAAGCTTTCGGAAATTGCCCGCAATATATTCGCGAGCGGCAATGGCGGCGGACCAGCGATAATTCAGCCGGCGTGCCATCGCGCGGCACTCGTCTCACACCATCACAGATCGCCTGGATCTCGTCGGCCGATACATTTTTTATCGCCAGCGGCCACGCAGGCGAAGAAGAAAGTCCGGCATACGGCATGGATGCCTCGCACCGCGGCGGCGAACCCGGCTTCGTACAGGTGATGAACCAAACGCAAATACGGTTCCCGGATTTCGCCGGCAACAATCACTTCAACACCATCGGCAACCTCGTGCTCGATGCCAGAGCAGGATTGTTGTTTGTGGACTTCACGACGGGGAGCCTGCTGCAACTGACTGGCCGGACAACGATCGATTGGGATTCGGACGCTGTCGCTGCAATTCCCGGAGCGCGACGCTTGGTCTCCCTAGATATCGAACAGGTTGTCGAACTCCCCTCCGCTGTAGCTTTACGGTGGCAAGCATCCGCCGATTCCGTCCGCACCCTGCGGCTCATCGAGAAGGCCCGGGAGAGCGCGGACATTACGTCATTTGTATTTGAGGCGCGCGATGGCGGTCCCCTGCCTCTTTTTGCAGCGGGTCAATATCTGCCGATTGAACTTAACGTACCAGGCATTGACGGCACGGTTGGCCGCACCTATTCGCTCTCCGGTCGACCAAGCGCCGAACGCTACAGAACAACCGTAAAGCGCCACCCGCTGGGCATCGCCTCGCGTCATCTGCATGACAAGATTGAAGTTGGCGCTTTTGTCGACGCCCGCAACCCTATCGGCGATCTCATCCTTCCATGTGACCAATGCCCCGTGTTGCTGGTCAGCGCAGGCGTGGGTATTACGCCAATGGCGTCGATGCTTCATGCTCTGGCGGGCGAAGACGGAGCGCGTCCGGTTTGGTTTATCCACGGCAGCCACGACAGCGCCCACCACGCTTTGGCGAGCGAGATACGCGATCTCGCGGCTCGCCGTCCGGGAATCAATCTGCACATTGCCTACAGCAAACCGCTCGCCGAGGACAAACTCGGTATCGACTACGATTCCGAAGGACGGATCGACGGTGATTTGATTGCCTCCCTTTCGGCACTACCCGAGGCGCACTATCTGCTCTGTGGTCCGACGGCGTTTATGGCTAATATTCAGAACACACTTGAGAAGCAGGGCATTCCTTCCGAACGCATTCACACCGAGTCTTTTGGACCGGCTGGGTGACAAGGATGCCGCAATCCATAGGAGCCGGACATGCCGCGACCCCCATTGCCGCCATTCACGGAAGAGACCGCCAAGCAAAAGGTGCGCATGGCGGAGGATGGGTGGAACAGCCGCGACCCGGCCAAGGTTGCGCTCGCCTACACAGCGGAAAGTCAGTGGCGAAACCGCGCTGAATTCCTTACCGGACGTGCCGAGGTCGAAGCTTTCCTCACGCGCAAATGGGCAAAAGAGCTCGACTATCGTCTGATAAAGGAATTATGGGCCTTTGCCGACAATCGCATCGCCGTCCGTTTTGCCTATGAGTATCATGACGATACAGCCAATTGGTTTCGCGCCTATGGCAACGAAAACTGGGAATTCGATGCGGACGGTCTCATGCGGCGCCGCATCGCCAGCATCAACGAACATCCCATCGCCGCGGCGGACCGCAAGTTCACCTGGCCGTTGGGGCGCCGCCCCGACGCGCACCTCGGGCTTTCGGATTTAGGCCTGTAACTTCCGGCTCGCCCGGCGCCATCGCGTTCCGCCGGGCCGGTTTTGACCCTCAATAGACTTCGCCGGCCCAGACCAAAGGCGCGACCTGACTGGATCCACCGTGCGGGCTTCTTAACGGACCGCACACTTAACAGGCCGCACGACGATTCCTCGCCTACTTGCAGGCTTGCGGCGGCGCGTCGGCTCGCGCGAATTCCCGGGTCACCCCATAAATAAAAGATTTTCCGAATAAATAATGTTATATTAAATAATGAAATAAATTCTTCGCATTTTTTGCGTTGATCAAATAATTCAAAAATATTATCAGAATTTGTTGCAATATACATATGAAACAACCATGTACTTATTGGTGCAATTTCATTGCCACCATAAGTAAAAGGAACATTACATGTCATTCAAGGATATTTCCTCTGCAAAAGATGCGCCGTCCAAATTTAGGCCCGAGGACGCGCCGGCAGCCGAGCAGCCCGCTGCAGTGCCGAACAAAATATCGAGCGTAGCCGTCTCCTCTACGAAGCCGTAACATTCGAAGCAGACAACGCTCGGTCTATCACACGCGACGACGCCTGCCAGCCAGATGCAGGTTGGGATATATTCATGCACATATTTTTCAAATCTCCCTGGCGATATCGCGGCGGGGCAGCTATCGCCACGGCTTTAGCTGCTTTGTTGATTCAGGCCAGCCCGCTATCCGCCAACGACGACGACAAGGCGGACATCGTTGAATCGGCGCCCGCACTTCTGCAAGAGCAAGAACGAGAGGGCGCCGGGTACTATGACAAGAAGGCCCGCGCCGCCCAGGATCGCGCCGATGCGACGGACCGCGACGATGCAATTTACTACGAAAAGCAAGCCAAACGGGCCAAGAAATTGGCCGAACAAGAAAAGCGGGATGCCGCTGAATAATACAGCGAGCCCGATTGAGACGTGCGCGCGAAACATTCCCGATGGTCTGATCAATTCTCTGCACCTCGTCTCGTCGCCGCCGTCAGCCTCCACGGGACGATAAAGCCGTCAGCCACGAGGCCACACGAGGCCACCACGAGGCCACCCATGACAACACGCACCAGCACCAAGACAGTGACCTTCCAACGGGCATTCGCCCTGAGTGGATTCGATGAGCTGCTGCCGGCAGGCACCTATCGTGTAGAAACGGAAGAAGAGCTTCTGGACAGCATTTCGTTTGCCGCCTACCACCGGATATCGACGCAGATTCACCTCCGCCTAAAGCCGGGCCATACGCAAATATTGAATATCGACCCGAATGAGCTGGATGCAGCGTTATTGCGCGACCAGGCGCCTGCAGAGATTTCGGGCGGCCAAAAGGCCAGCTAGCGCAGCCGAAACCTGGTGATATTTAGGGAGCGCGGCAAGTGCAGGTCAGGCCAATGCTTGCATCGCATCTTCGGTATGGGCGCCGCCTCGGTCGCCCATCGTATAGGACCGTAAGGTATCAACCACGGTGATACGGAAATCCTCGAATATCTCGGATTTCCCAAGATCTTGAGCAGCCCGATGATTCGGATGATTGCGCCAGGGCTCGATCGCGGCTTCGTCGCGCCAGAAGACAAGCGAGAGATGTTTATTGGCTTCGGTGCGGCTCTGGTAGCGCTCCACGCCAAGGAAACCGTCGAATGTTTCAACCAGCGGCATGAGCTTTGCCGCCGTCTCTAAATAGCGCTCGGCCTGCCCTTCCTTGATGACGTACTCGAAAATAACGATTACCAACTGCTTGCTCCTTGATCCCAGCGTGACCAGACTAGCACAGCGGCGATGCCTAGGTTTCCTCGTCTTCTGAGCGGTCTGCCGCCGCGCCACCCTTAATCTCGGCCTCGAGCGCCTCATAGTCGATCGGCGCGCCGTGCATCACCTGCATGTTCTGGTGCTGCATCGCCGCCACCATCCAGGTCACGGCCTCGTTATACGGCGTGGCAATGCCGAGGGCGCGGCCCTCACGCACCAGCGCGCCGTTGAGCGCGTCGATCTCGGTGCGCCGGCCCTGCTCCATATGCTGCAACATGGAGGGCTTGTTGAACTTGGCGAGGCAGAATTTCTTGATGCTCGCCATCGGGTCGCTGTCGACGAGAGCAATGCCCTTGGCCGCGACCACCGCGAGCGCCTCTTCAATAATCGCGCTTTGCAGCGCATCGGCCTCCGCCACCCGCGATATCTCGCCAACCCGGAGGCCGGTCAGCGCCGAGACCGGATTAATCGCGCAATTATGGATAAATTTCGTCCAGATCTGGCCGAGGATATCCGCGACAATCTGCGGCTTAAAGCCGGCGTCGCTGAGCATCGTCGCCAGCGCGCTTACCCGTGCGCTTGGCGTGCCGTCGAGCTCGCCAATCCAGGTCGGTCCCTTATGAGTATGGATGGCGTGGCCGGGTTCGACCATGGCGGCGCTATGATAGCTCAGCCCGCCAATCACACGTGGGCGGCCGAGTTCGGCCTCCAGCGCCTCGATATTGCCAATCCCGTTTTGCAGCGTCAGCGCGTAACCGCCCGGCTTGAGCAGCCGCTTCGCCAGGCTGGCGGCAAACGCGGTGGAATTGGCATCCGTCAAGATAATGGCGATATCGCCGTCACCGCCGTCGGCCAGCATGCCCGCTTCTTCAGAAGCGTAAATCGCCCGCACCGGCACGGTGAAATCGCCGGTGATACCGCTCAGCCGGAGCCCGTCCGCCGCGACCGCATCCATGTGCTCCCGCCAGCGATCGACAAAAATTACCTCACACCCGCTTCGCGCCAACAACCCGCCATACAAGGAGCCCATGGCCCCCGCGCCGATTACATAGATACGCATTATTTGCTCCTGTTGCGTGTGCGGCCAAGCAACCAACGAGACTTGATTCTTCGGTCGGCTCAAGTCTGACAGCGGATATCAAATTCGCCTGTCACCGCGAAGGTCGCAGGGCTGGATTTATGCCTGTACGACAACAAGATTGCCGTTTTCGTCGGCGGTCGCGACTGATCCCGGATGGATGACAATCGTTGTTGTGTCATCGGCAATCACCGCCGGCCCGTCGATAACCGCACCCGATGATATGTTTTTTGTACGGTAGAACTGGGCAGCCAGCGGCGTTTCGGGGTCGCTGAGGAAGATCGTGCGCTGGCCTTCTGATGCAGGCATATAGGTTTGTTCAACCCGGTCGCTATCGCCTTTTAGCCTGGCAACCTCGCCAAACGCCCGCACTTTCCAGCTCACGAATTCGACGCTGTCCTCTTCATCCTTCACGCCATAGATGCGCTCATGCAGACGATGGAAGTCTGCCGTCAGCTTGGCGATATCTGCTTCGACAAGTTGACCACCGGCAGCATCGAACGGCACTTCAATCTCCCAGGACTGGAACTCGTATCGACCAAAGAAAACGCATTCAAAATGATGTGTTTCGGGTTCGAGTCCGGCGCGCTCAAGAAATGCGGCACCTTTGCGGCGCATACTGACGAGCGCCTCATTGACGGCGGCAAGCGCAAAATCCTCTGCGATTGAGAAAACTGTCGTCGCTTGCTCCCACTTGATGGTCGAGATCAGGCCACCGAACGCACTGAGGCCAGCAGCAAACCGTGGCAACATGAAACGCCTAATTCCGAGCTCGCGCGCGATGCCACCGATATGGCAACCGATTGCGCCACCCCCGGCGACGAGGAAGCTCTCGCGCGGGTTGATGCCTTCCATCACGGTGATGTCTTCGATCGCCGCGATCATGTTGTGATTGCTGGTGGTGTGGATCGTCAGAGCTGTTTCGATCAGGCCGAGGCCGAGCATTTGGCCGAGCGTGCCCACCGCCTTCTCTGCGGCTGCGGCATCGAGGTGCATGCGCCCGCCGAGAAAATCATCGGGATCAATCAGCCCGAGGACGACATTGGCATCCGTCACCGTCGGCTCTGTGCCGCCCAGGCCATAACATGCCGGACCTGGCTGGGCGCTGGCGCTTTGCGGCCCGACCTGGATCATACCGCCAACATCGACCCAGGCGATGCTGCCGCCGCCGGCGCCCACCGAGCGCACGTCCACCTTGGGAATGCCCAGCATGTCATCGCCGATCATGGCCTCGTCATTGACGATCAGCCGGCGATCGCGGATCGCTGCGACATCGAACGTCGTACCGCCCATGTCGACAACCACGACATCCGGCGCGTTCGTCAGATGTTGCGCCGCGACCGGTGCCAACGTCGGCCCCGACATGACGCTGAAAATCGGCTTCGCCACGATCGCGTCGGGCGGCATCATGCCGCCGGTGCAGGTTGCGACAAGGAAATGATCGGTATCGAAGCCGTTGGCCTCGAGCGCACCGGCGAGCGCTTTCGTATAGGCGCTGACGATCGGGTGGAGCGACGCGTCAATCGCCGTCGAGATGGCGCGCCGGTACTCACGCGGAATCGGGTTGAGCTCGTGGCTCAACGTGACCGATACCTCGGGCCACATCTCGTGAACGATGGCGCGCGCCCGAAGCTCATGCGCCGGGTTCACGGTCGACCACAAAAAGCAAACGGCAATCGCCTGCACGCTCCGCCGTTGCAGCATATCGACGGCCGCGCGCACGTCGTTTTCCACCAGCGGCACATGCTCGCGCCCCTGGGCATCAATGCGCCCGCCAATTTCGGCTGTCATCTGGCGCGGCACATAGGGCTTGGGATAGTCGAGGCGAAAATCGAAACAGCGTTTCCGAGGCGCCTCGCGAAAAGTCAAAATATCTGGATGGCCCTTGTTACACAGAAAGCCAGTGGGCACCGTCTTGCCTTCGACCAAGGCATTGGTCGAAACGGTGGTGCCATGCACAATCCGCTCGCAGGTCGCGAGAAATGCCGGCAGCTCCAGCCCATGATGAGCCGCCGCAAGCGCGAGCGCATCCATGAAGCCTAGCTCGAATTGGCCCGGCGTGGTGGGTGACTTGAATATTTCAACCGTGCCGGCATCGTCCGCCACCACGCAATCCGTGAACGTGCCGCCGATATCGATGCAAACATTGAAGCGCACGCGCTCAGTCGCCGTTGCTGGTGCGCAGTTGAGCCGTCGCGGTGTCATCGAGTACGTAATCGAGGCCGTCCTCAGATATTCGGAGCTTGACCGCGTAGGTCGCCTCGGCGCGCTCGGCTGAGAGCCAGCCGCGATTGACCGTCTCGACCACGCGTTCGGGCGCGCGCTCCTTTGGGTTGCCGTAACCGCCACCGCCACCTGCCAGGAAACGCAGCGCCTCGCCCGGCTGGCAGATTTCGGTATGGAAGCTCGGCATCTCTGTCCAGCCGCCCGCACCGTCGCGCTTCCAGTTGCACGAAGGCGCGCCGTCATGACCGCCGAGCACGCCGCGTGCCGCCGCCACATCGCCGTCGCTGCAATAGATCGCTGTCATTTCAGCGGCGAGCGGCCCGTAGATACCGGTCATCGCCGGCGCCCCGTCCCAGCGGCCATGCCCCATGGTGTCGGGCGCCACCCCGCGCTCCTCGATCAAAATCGGATACATGCCTTCGTCGACCTCGACCGAATCAAGCATCAGCATGCCGCAGGTGTCGGCGTCGTTATAGGTGAGCCAGCCGTCATGGCCGTGGATGCCGGGCCCGCCCGAATAGCCAACGAAAAGCTGGTTCACATAGGCGCGCCCGCCGCGCAACGGATCGTCGCCGGAAATCACCGCCAGCCCGCTCGCCATCATGCCGCCGCCTTCGGCAATGCCGTGCGGGCTGCCCATCTGAGCGAAGCAGCACGCCACCGCGTTGATCAAGCGGTCGTTGACGTTGGTCGTCGCGACCGAGGTGCCGACGGGATAGGCCGGGCGGCCGACGACGCAGCCGTCGCGCAATAGCACGTTGATACAGCGGGCGCTGCCTTCGTTGTGCGGGATCGAAGGGTCGAGATTGACGAACACGCCGATGCGGCAGGACGCGGTGGCCGTTGCCTCGGACAGGTTGAGCCCGCCCGGCACACAATCGATATTGTCGCGGGCATCGACCGTGACCTCGCCGGCTTCAGGGTCGACCGTAACCGTGACGCGCACCGGAATGCCGTCTTCCGCCACACCCGGCACCGGATCATGCTTTGTCGCGTATGACCAGGTGCCCGCCGGCAAACTGGCGATGGCGGCTTTGGTGCGGCGCTCGCCATAGGTTATCCAGTCTTCGATAAAGTCCTCGATCATCGTACTACCGTGGCGCTCGACCAGCTCCTTCAAGCGCTGCTCGCCGATGCGGCAGGCGCCAAGCTGCGCCCGATAATCGCCCAGCCAGATCTTGCTCGCGCGAATCTTAGTCAATCCGATACGCAGGATATCGGCCTTGGATTTGTAGCCCTCCTCCACGCGCACGCCGGGGAAATGCAGACCTTCCTCATAAATCGTCGCAGCATGCGGCAAATAGGTCGTCGGCAGCGGCGCGCCCATGTCGGCATGATGGCAACGCACGAGCGCCCAGAACATGATACGCCCCTCGAAATACACCGGCACGATGACATCGAGATCGGCGTGATGCGTCGCGCCGTAATAGGGGCAGTTGTTAAGAAAAGCGTCACCCTCTCCAATATCGTCGAACAGGCGATCGATCGCGCGCGTGGTGAGGTCGAGGGCGGTGATGTGGATCGGCAGGCCGTCCTCAACGCTGATCAATCGATGATCGTGGGTCAGGATGCCGACCGAGAAATCGCGCGCGTTTTTGATCACGGCAGAACGGCTGGCCTTCAAAATGCCGTTGGTCATCTCGCGGCAGATCGCCTCGAAGCGCCGCGATAGCACGGCGAGCATCATCGGCTCTAGGGTATAGCCCTCACTCTCAATCTGGGGGTTGCCAGCCATCGGCTGGATCAGGGCTTGCGGAGGTTGAGAATATCCCGCGCCTCGGCCGGCGTTGCGGCTTCGCAGCCGAACATCTCGATCAACGTGACAGCCTGCTCGACCAACGCCGCGTTAGACGGCGCAAGTTCGCCCTGGCGCAGATAGAGATTGTCCTCAAGCCCCGTGCGCACATGGCCGCCGCTCAGAATGGAAAGGCCAGCCAGCGGCAATTGATCGCGCGAAATGCCAAACGCCGCCCAATGCGCGCCCTCGGGCAACAGGGTCAACAGATAGTTAAGCGCGGCAGGCGTCGCAGGCGCGCCCCATTGGATTCCGAGGCAAAGCTGGAAGAAGCCGGGGCGCGCAATCTGGTCAGCTTCGAGCATATGCCGGGCGAGGCGCACATGTCCGACATCGAACACTTCGAGCTCCGGTACCACGCCGTTCTCGCGCATCGCCTGGGCCATGTAGCGCAGATGCGGCGGCGAGTTGATCATCACGCTCTCGTCGCGGATGCCGCCGGAATTCATGGTCGCGACATCCAGGCTGCAAATTTCCGGCTTGAGCGCCAAGACATGCTCGATCCGCCGCGCCGGCGAAGTCATGGTCGTGCCGGGCCCGAATTCGAGTGGATTATCGAGCCCGAGGCTGATGCGACCGCCATAACCGGTGGTCAGATTCAGCACCACGTCGGTGTTGCTCTCCCGGATGCGGCCCGCCGTTGCCTCGTAAAGCTCAGGCGCCATACTGGCCTGGCCGGTTTCGGGGTCGCGCACATGGACATGCACGATCGCAGCCCCCGCCTTCGCCGCCTCTATCGCCGAATCGGCGATCTGCTGCGGTGTGACCGGTACGGCTGGGTTCTTGCCGACGGTATCGGCAGAGCCGGTGACCGCGCAGGTGATGATGACTTTTCGCGCCATAAGAAAATACTCCTTAAACCGGGATTAGGTTAGGCAGCTTCGTCTTCGGCATTGCGCAATTGATCGCGCAATCCGTCCCGCAAAACATCGGCGAAACGGGTGATATCGGCCTCGACGAGCGCGGTAGACAAATTGCCCATGCCGTAGGGCGCCATCATGAAACCGTGATTGAGGAAATAGCGGTTGAGCCGCGCCATGCGCGCCTTTTCGTCGGCATCGACATAGGCCGAGCGGTAATCGCTGATCGGGCGGTCGTTGAGATAAAGCCGAAACAGCGAGCCAGCGCCGGTGACTTGCCCGGCGACTCCCGCATCGGCCATCGCGGCGCGGAAGGCAACACGCGCCTTCTCACCCAAGGCGTTCAATTCGGCCAGGCGCTTCTCGTCTAGGAGGCGCATCGTCGTCAGCCCTGCCACCATCGTAACTGGATTGGCGTTGAACGTACCGGCATGGGGCAGCGCGACCGCACTCGCCCGTGGATCAAACACCGACATGACTTCTTCCCGCCCGGCGATAGCGCCGACGGGAAAGCCGCCGCCGACAATCTTGCCGAGCGCCGTGAGGTCAGGCAACACGCCAAACACGCCCTGCGCACCATTGAAGCCAATGCGGAAGCTGATGACTTCATCGTAGATGAGGACGATGCCGTGGCGGTCAGCGAAATCACGAAGAAATTTTAGGAATACTTGGTTGGCGGGTGTCAAGCCGCAACGGTTGGGCAACGGGTCGATGATAATGGCCGCGAGGTTGCCAGCTTCCGGTGTCAGGATACGTTCGGCCGCGACCGGATCATTGAACGGCATCACGACGACATCGCTGAGCACGCCGGCTGGCGTGCCGCGCGAGGTGGCGATGGCAGTTGGGTCGCTCGCTGACCATACGTCCGGCCCGACGCCTTCGCTCACTTCGGCATAATCATAGGTACCGTGATAGGCGCCTTCACATTTCGCGATCTTCGACCGGCCCGTATGCGCACGCGCCGCCTTGATAGTCATCATCACCGCCTCGGTGCCGGAATTCGCGAAGCGCACGCGCTCGGCTGAAGGCAAGCGCTCGCAAATCAGCTCCGCCAGCATGATCTCCGCCTCGGTCGGGCCGGCATAACAGGTGCCGAGCGGAAGCTGCGCCGCCGCCGCCGCAATCACGTCCGGATGTGCATGGCCGTGAATGAGTGAGGTGAAGTTGTTGAGAAAATCCGTGCGCTCGATGCCGTCGACATCGGTCAACACCGCGCCTTTGGCCGATTGGATGTAGATCGGGTACGGCGCACGATAGACGCTTTGCCGCGAGTTGCCGCCGGGCAGCACTGCTTGCGCACGCTTAAAGAGCGCGGCGGAGCGTGAGCCGGTGTCGGGATAATTTGTCATGTTTCGATATCCTTATCAGGCGCTCATTCAGCGGCTTTGTCGCGGGCTTACTCGGCGGCTTACTCGGCGGCTTCGTCTGCAGTGAGATCGAAGGCGTAGTCGCGCACCGCATCCTCGGCGCTAAGGTAATTCCGGCGAAGATCCTCAACCACCCTCGAACGTTGCCTGGCGTGCGGATCGCCGTAACCGCCGCCGCCCGGTGTGCGTACCTGCACCACGTCGCCGGGACGAAGCGCATAGCCCTCACCCTTGGAGAGATGCGGTGGCCGCTCGGTATTACCGCCGCGCGTGATCTCTATTTCGTTCACCGCACCCGCCAGGCCGCCACCCAAGCCGGGCGGACCGATGCGCCCATGATCCATCATAAACGAGGCTTTCGCCTCGCCCCGCAACAGGCGGACCCGGTAGTTGACGCCGAAGCCGCCGCGATGCCGCCCGGCGCCGCCCGAGCCTTCGCGGAGCGCATATTCCTCGAACAGGATCGGGTAATGCTGCTCCAATATCTCGGCCGGCTGGGTTTTGGAGATGCCGACAGAGGAGCAGCCGTTGGTCAGGCCGTCGGTCTCCCACCAGCCGCCGTAGCCGCCGCCCGAGAAGATGTACATGACGTAGCGGCGCCCTTCGTCGGGGTCTTCGCCGCCCAAGCTGAAATTGCCGCTGGTACCGGCGGGTGCGGCGAACATGCGTTCCGGGATTGCCTGGCCCAAGGCGCCGAACACGGCTTCCATGATGCGCTGTGCGGTCTCGGCGGCGCAGCCCGAAACCGGGCGCGGATAGGTCGCATAGAGAAACGTGTCATGCGGTGGGGTGACGGCGATCGGCCGGAAGCAGCCGGCGTTGATCGGCACGTCGGGGAAGATGTGCTTAACCGCGCAATAGACCGAGGCCAGCGTGGTCGCCCAAACCGAGTTGACAGGCCCGCGGCAAGGCGGGCTGGAGCCCGAGAAATCGACGTGGATGTCGCTGCCTTTGACGGTCGTGTTGACGCGCACTTCAAGCGGCGCGTCATCGACACCGTCGCTGTCCATATAACTGGAAAAAACATATGCGCCGTCGGGGATGGTCTCGATATGCGCGCGCATGCGCTGTTCGGAGCGGTCCTTGAGCGCCTCGATGGCTGCGCTGACTGTAGCTTCGCCGTATTTGTCGAGCAGTGCCGTAAGCCGTTTTTCGCCGACCGAAAGAGCGCCCACCTGGGCGCGGATGTCGCCGACACGTTCGTCTGGCACGCGGATGTTTGCCAGCACGATTTGCAAGATGTCCTGGTCGATCACGCCGCGCCGATAAAGTTTTACCGGGGGCAGACGCAGGCCTTCCTGCTGGATCTCAGTGGCCTCGGAGGAGAAGCCGCCCGGCACCATGCCGCCAGTGTCGGGCCAATGCCCCGTGTTGGAGAGATACGCCCAGTGCCTGCCTTTATAGTAGAAAGGGCGCACCATCTTGACGTCCATCAGATGCGTGCCGCCCTTATACGGATCGTTGATCAGGATGATGTCACCGGGCTCCAAATCCTTGCGCTCGGCGATCACGGCTTGTGTCGTCGATTGCATGACGCCAAGGAAGATCGGCAGCCCAAGTTCGCCCTGGGCAATGATGTCGCCGGTTACGGCGTCGTAAATCCCGTTCGATCGGTCGTAGGCCTCGGAGATCACCGGCGAGAACGAGGTGCGCTGGTGAACCAGGTCCATCTCGCTCGCAACTTGTTCGAGACCGCTTTGAATAACCGCGAGGGTCACGGCATCTAGCGCCCCAGCGATCTTCTGTGCGGCGGCTTGCGGCACCTCGACGATCAGGTTGCCCGCGCGGTCGATGCGCGTGGTCGAACCCGGCTCAATGAGGATGGTGGTATCGAGCTGCTGGATAACGGCGGGGCCGGTGATCTCAGCTTCCGCCGGCAGGCGCTCGCGTTCATAGATCGGCGTCTCGTGCCAAGCGCCATCGAAAAAGACCGGGCGGGTTGAGATTCGCGCGGCCGCCAGATCGTTCTTAGCAGCGCTCGGCGTGAAGGTGAGCTCGGGCGAGGTGCGGACGCCGCGAATCGTGGTCCGGAGGCTCACCAGGATCGGCTGCATCTCAGGCAAAAGAATATCGAAGCGCTCGCGGTAGAGATCGGCGAAGCGCTCGCGCGTTGCATCCAGTGAGAAGCCCGGGCTCTCAACCGCGACGCGGAACATATGGCTTTGGCCGCGATAGAAGAGATCGGCCTCGTGGCTGACCTCGACCGCCGTGACCGCCACGCCCTCGCGCGCCAATACCTCGCGCCCTTCGTGAGCTTGGTCGGCAAGAATGCGGTCCGCCTCGTCAACATCCACGTCTTCGAGCGGTGTGTGCAGGGTCTGCACGAAATCATGGCGGACATCGGCGAGCACACAGCCGAGCGCCGAGGTGATGCCGGGATAGCGCGGCACCACCACATGCGGCACGCCGAGCTCGCGCGCGATCGCCGTCGCGTGCATCGGACCCGCGCCACCGAATGCGAACAGCGCGAACTCTCGTGGGTCGTTTCCCTTGTCGACCGAGACCAGCCTGGCCGCACCCGCCATCTGATGATCGACCACGCGGATGATCGCCGCTGCCGCCTCGGTGGCGTCGAGCCCCAGCGGTTTGCCGATCTTCTCGGCAATGGCACGCCGCACCGCGTCTGCGCCAAGGCCGGTATTGAGGCCCGCGATCGTATCCGGGTCGATCCGCCCGAGCAGGAGGTTGGCATCGGTCACGGTGGGCTCGGTGCCGCCCCGCCCGTAGCAGATCGGGCCGGGTGTCGCGCCCGCGCTTTCCGGCCCGACGCGAAGGATGCCGCCGGTATCAACGCGGGCAATGCTGCCGCCGCCTGCCCCGATGGTCTGGATATCGACCATCGGCACGCGGAGCGGCATGCCGTAGCTGATGTCCTTCTCGGTCGTGGTCGTTGGCACGCCGTTTTTTACGATGGCGATGTCGAAGCTGGTGCCACCCATGTCGCAGCTGATCACGTTCGGAAAGCCCGCGGCGCTGCCGAGATGCGCCGCGGCAATTGCACCCGCGGCCGGACCCGACATCACGGTATGAACCGCTTTTTCACCAGCGGTCGCAGCGCTCATCATGCCGCCATTGCCCTGCATCACGAGCAATTCATGGCCAAACGCGGCATCGCGCAGACGCTGTTGGAGATGGCCGAGATAGCGCGTCATGATGGGCTGGATATAGCCGTTGAGCGCCGCCGTGCTGCCGCGCTCGAACTCGCGTACTTCGCGCAAGACCTCAGAGCCCAGCGTGATATGCCCGTTGGTCCAGGTTTCGCGCGCGATTTCACCGGCGCGGCGCTCGTGGTCCTGATTGAGGTAGGAGTGAATGAAATGGATGATGAGCGCTTCCGCGCCGGCTTCGCGCAGCGTCTCCACGGCTTCGCGCACCTCGTCTTCTGCGAGCACTGTCACCACGCGGCCCGAGGCGTCGATGCGCTCGCTCACCTCAATCCGGCGGTCGCGCGGCACGAGCGGCTCGAAATGGCCGGTCATGCCCCAAGGGTTGGGCCGCGTGCGCCGGCCAAGCTCCAGCGTGTCGCGAAAGCCGCGCGTGGTGATCAGCCCGCAGCGCACGCCCTTCCGTTCAAGCACCGCATTGGTGCCCACGGTCGTGCCGTGAATGATTGAATCGAGTGTGCTCGGATCGGCGCCGAGCGCCTGGATGCCGGCCATGAACCCGTCCGACTGATCGGCTGGCGTAGAGGGCACCTTGGCAATCTCGAAGCGCCCGGTCTTGGGATCGGCAAGCAGCAGGTCGGTGAAGGTGCCGCCAACGTCTACGCCGAGAATCACAGCAACATCACCGTTCGTTCGCCCACGTCGTAACACTCCGAAATTGCCGTTGCCCAAATAGGCCACAAAATGGCTGACAGCGACCACAATATAAGTGCCGGCAGCGGCAGAAGCCACAGCAACGTTTTCAATGCAGCGGCCTCCGAGATCAGGTGGCCTTCTATGGGCTCTGTCGGACCAAACCGGCTTGATGGCGGCGTGGGCGACGCATAGCCCGGGCGGACGGCAAATCCGTTCCGCTATTTCGACAGCTCACCCAAGGTGATCCGCCTCGCGGTCACGATGTACATCAGCTATCCGCTGTCGTAGCGGCAGGTTGAGGATCCGCCGTTCGAGCGTGGGATAGACATTTGCCACCAGACGGTGCGGTTCTGGTGGAGCCGGCACGATCCGATGTTTGCTGCCGAGATCCGCCAGATCAGTTTGTCTGACAACCCCCGCAGGTGCATAGAGCTACCGCGCATGGTCTCGGAAATTGTCGTTCCGATGTACCAGGAGCCGATCTAACGATACCGGTCAAACAGTCAAGCTGCCCTGGGATGCGCCCTGGGGTGCGACCGCCGCCGCAAATTTGAGTGACGTTCCACCGCATACCGTCAGCCCCCCCTCTCCTCGCCGCTACGGATCCGTGCGTAGCCATCTGCGCGTAATATACCGAGCAAGTCCTGGACCTCAGAGTCGGATATGCCGAGGTGCTGCAGAAGGTCCGCGCCGAGCTCGAGGCTCGCTTCCACGGTTTCGGGAATCGCCGAAACGACCCCGCGCTCCAGCATCGCGTCTCGGTCCTCGAAATTATAGACGCGCACATGTACAGGCATTTCTGGATAGAAATTGCGCAGCGCACTAACCACCTTTTCGCAGGCTCGCTTGTCGTTCAGCGTCACTACCGCCGCCGCAGCCCGAGCGAGTTCTCCCGAGGTCAGTACGTGCGGGTCGCTGACGTCACCGAAGCGGACATGGTGGCCCAACTTCCGTTCCCGCACCACCTTCTCAATGTCGACATCGAAGGCGATGTAGGGGATGTCAGAAGCCTTGAGCATATCGCAAACGATCCGCCCCACCCTGCCAATTCCCGTCACCACGACGTATTTTTCCTCGCCCCAGTCGGCCGCCGTGGAGTGGGCAGATGTGCGCCCCGCTCTTTCTAGTAAGTCGGCAAGCGCGTTGCCGAGCTTGACGAAAACCGGCGTCGCCGCCATCGACACAGAAATCACGACAAGGGCGAAGGCGAACTGGTCCTCGCCCACGAGGCCGCTCGCCAGCGCAGAACCCAGTAGCACGAAACCAAACTCGCCGCTTTGCGAGAGCAGGAACGCTGTGCGGATCGTCGCCCGACGCGAGACCCGAAATGCAGCGCATAGCACGATTAGGACCGCGATCTTGATTCCGATGACAGCGAGTACGCTGAAGATCACCCGCACCCACTCCTGCTTTATCACCGCGATGTCGATCGACATGCCGACCGAGAGAAAAAACAGCCCAAGCAGTAGTCCCTTGTAGGGCAACACCGCCGCCTCGACCTGATGGCGATAATCCGACACCGACAGCGTCACCCCGATGAGAAAGGCGCCGAGCGCCATGGACAACCCCGTGAACTCCATCGCCCAGGCGCTGGCTAACATCGCAAGCATTGAGAGCACGGCGAACACGTCCATGAAGCGCCGCTTCGCCGTCCAAGTGAGCAAGACCGGCAAGACGAAGCGCCCGATCAGCAGCACGATGGCTATGACGCCGATGATCATCAACGCGCGCAGCCAGATTGGCTCGCCCGCGATCTGCGGCGCGCCCTCCGAAATGAGCGGAACCATCGCCAGCAAGGGAACGACCGCCATATCCTGTAAGATGAGGATCGAAATGCTAGTCCGCCCCGTCTCGGTGTTCAGCTCGGCCCGCTCGGAAAGAATCTGCGCGACGAATGCTGTAGACGACAGTGCGAGCGCCAGGCCAACGACTAGCGCCACGTTCCACGGCAGCGCGGTGGCGACGAGAAAGCCGAACAGGAGCGCGCCGCTTACCGCCACTTGAAGCGAGCCCAACCCGAAAACCCGGGTGCGCATCGCCCACAATTTGCGCGGAGCCATCTCAAGTCCGACCACGAACAGAAGCAACACCACGCCGAACTCGGCAATCTCGCGAAGCTGGCTCACGTTTTGGGTAATGCCCAGGACCGACGGCCCGACAACGAACCCCGTCGCGAACAATCCAATCACAGGGCTTAAGCGGAAGCGCTTCGCGATAGCCATGGCGCCCGCGCTGGCCCCCAGGATGATCACTAGGGCAAAGAGCAGTTCGTCAAGATGGGTCTCTGGAATATCCATCGAATCTAGCCCCCCTGGGCATCTCCTCGGCCGCGACGGCGCACCGAGCCGCACGCTCCCGCTCAGCAGTTCTTTTCCAAATAATCGCTAAATTGACTCTGGTATTGGAATCGATTTACCTCGCAATCGTCCGATAGAATGGCGACAAGAATTAAGATAATGACGCCGCGCGGCCCCCGAATAGAGGGCATCCAGCGCCGCGCCTTGTCTTGACCGCGTCGCAACACCTCTTCTAAGTCAGGCGGTTGCGGTCCGCCACCGCCATTTGGTCGTCGGCCACCGCCGCCGGAGCCGCGACCGCCCTCACCACGGCGTGACCCAACTGGGAAATTCCCCAGGGGCCGTTGCCGTTGCCACCACGTTGGTCCGACCACGTAACAGTTTATTCGTCTCTCAAGTTATAAATAATTCGTGGCTTTACCATGCCCCGTTTTTCCAAAATTCCCGTCATGCGGATGCATTTTCCCTATCATCTTACCTTATCGACAATGTTCTCGGCCTGCGCCGAAACGAGATTTCCTCGCAGGCAATCGTTGAATGTGATCGCCAATATTGGAAATAAGTACGCCGCCAACTTTAGGCATGACTGCGCATTGAATGGGATCAGACAAAAGATGTCCGGGGTGACGTCAGCCCGTATCAACCCCTCCGCTGCATTGTCGTTGTAGTTTCAACAACAACTATGGTGGCCATCCTTGAAATTCAATAAAATACGAATATATATGACGTATTATTCGTATTTATCGAACTATGGTATTCCGATGATCAACTACAAGCATCTACATTATTTCTGGTCGGTAGCTAGGGAGGGCGGCGTCTCTAGGGCCAGTGAACGGCTAAACCTGACACCGCAAACGATCAGCGGGCAACTGAGTTTGCTGGAGGAGCATCTGGGAGTGAAACTGTTCTCCCGGGTCGGCCGCAATTTGGAGCTCACTGAGACCGGGCAACTTGTATTGAGCTATGCTGATGAGATCTTCTCGCTGGGCGGTGAGTTGGAAAATACGATTCATCGGCTGCCTGACGACCGCCCCCAATTGTTTCGGGTTGGTGTTGTCGACGTGCTATCCAAGTCCATCGCCCATCGAATTCTTCAGCCTGCGCTGCGGATGCCGGACCCAGTACGCATGATTTGCCGCGAGACGGGTCTCGATACTTTGCTGGCAGAATTGTCCGTGCACCGCCTTGACTTGGTACTGGCCGACAGTCCTGTTCCTCCCACGGTCAGCACGCGAAGTTTTAGTCATAAACTTGGCGAGAGCGCGGTCAGCTTCTTTGCCACAGCGAAACTGAAAAAGAAGCTAATTGGTGATTTTCCCCAGTGTCTGGAAGGCGCACCGCTACTGTTTCCGAGTACCGGCAATCAACTGCGTTCCAGTATTGATCAGTGGCTGAACAAACATCGCATCTACCCGCAAAGAATTGCCGAGTTTGATGACAGCGCGCTGATGAAGGCTTTTGGGCAAGAAGGTGTCGGGATCTTCATAGCGCCCGCTGTTATCGAGGCAGAGGTGGAGAGGCAGTATCAGGTGACTGTGATTGGCCGGGTCAATGAGGTGAAAGCGCATTTCTACGCCATCTCCGTCGAGCGCCAAGTCAAGCACCCAGTCGTCTCCGCCATAGTGGAGGCAGCTCGTCAGTCGCTGTTTGGTGATGAAAAATAAAAACACAGGAGCAAACCGTATTCCCAAAATGAAAAGAGGCGTTTATTACGCTCCCTGGGAAAAAAGTTTCGGCAAAATCCTCACGCCGTTTGAAGAGTTTATTCACCGCCAGACCACGAGCGGCTTACTGCTGATGTGTATGGCAATCGTCGCGTTGGTACTGGCCAACGGACCGTTGGCTTCCGTCTATGAGCATGTCGTACATACCCTAATCAGCCTCGACATCGGCAGTTGGGCGCTGGAAATGACCCTGCACCATTGGATCAATGATGGCCTAATGGCGCTATTTTTCTTTGTCGTCGGATTGGAACTTAAACGTGAGTTGCTGGTAGGAGAACTGGCGAAACTACGAAATGCCATCCTGCCGATTGCGGCGGCAATTGGCGGCATGGTTGTGCCTGCCTTGATATATTTTGCCTTCAACCCACAAGGCGACGCGGCGGCTGGATGGGGGATACCCATGGCCACCGACATCGCTTTCGCAGTTGGTGCCCTGGCTTTGCTGGCAAGCCGGGTGCCCAAGGCCTTGATCACCTTTCTGGTCGCTCTGGCGATTGTAGACGATCTGGGTGCCGTGATGGTGATTGCGTTATTCTATACCGACACCATTGCGTTTGGTCCCCTAGCGCTCTGCGGCGGTCTCTTCGCTTTGCTGCTGGCTTTCAATCTGGTCGGCATCCGCAATACCATGCCCTATTTTATTGTCGCGGTGTTGATGTGGTACGCCATGCAGCAATCAGGTGTGCACGCCACTCTGGCTGGCATATTGGGAGCGCTATCGGTCCCAGCGATACCAAAGTACGACCCGACACGTTTCAGTGAGCACGTCAAAGAACTCATAAGGCGTTTTGATGCCAGCCACAAACCTGGGAAAAGCATCATGACCAATATCGAGTTGCGTGCCGTCGTACAGGCCTTGAAAAACAGTGTGCACAGCGTTGAAGCCCCGTTGCAGCGATTGGAGCATACCTGGCATATGCCGGTGGCCTACTTCGTAATTCCAATCTTCGCCTTGGCCAACGCCGGCATTCCGCTATCTTCTGGTTCGCTGGGTGAAATTTTGACCAATCCGGTGATGCACGGTGTGTCGCTCGGTCTAGTGGTGGGCAAGTTCATTGGCATCACTGGGGCAAGTTGGCTGGTGCTGAAGCTGGGTGTGGCCGAACTACCGAAAAATACGCGGTTCACCCAGATCGCTGGTGTGTCGTTGCTGGCCGGGATCGGATTCACCATGTCCATATTTGTCGCTCAGCTCGGTTTTGGCGAGCGCAATGATTTGTTGCTGGTGGCCAAGACGGGCATTATTGCCGCTTCCCTGCTGGCGGGCGTGGCTGGATTCATTTGGCTCTACCTAGTTAGCAGGCCAGGAGAGGCGGAAGACTAGATTCTGGATCGCGGATGGAGTTAATGACCTGGGGGACAATCGGATGCGTTCCCTCGGGTGGAAAGTAAGGCTATGAAGAAAGTTCTAGTTGTTCAAGACGATTAACTTAAAGGCGGTCTCAACATCCGGTTGCTGGAAAATGAATGCGAGATTCTGATAGCCAATAATGGCATCGAAGCTTTGCATAAACACAGGCGCCATGTACTTGCACCGGCCATCAAATACGCGTGTGTTGGCGTTTTTCATCATGGCAAGAAGTGAAGCCTACAGAAGCCACCTCAACGTTTTCAATGCAACGGCCTCCAAGACGAAGGCGCCTTCTGAATCTGTCGGGCGCATCGCCAGCTCGTGCGGCGACAGATTTGGCGCTGTCGGAGCAAGCGTTACTGGAGTGTAAGCCCCGGTTTTATATAAGGCTTTGTCGCAAACGCGAGTGCCCCAGCGGCGCCGATCCGGTTAAACTGGCCGGATGAATGCGAGCAGCTGTCGAAGCCCTCGCTTCCCACGATCGATCATCTAGCGTGCGGGCGGGCAGTTAAACGAGTCTGTGACGAAGCCCGCCAACATCTTCGCCGCCGAGCACGATCAAACGCAGCTCGGCCCACAACGCAGCGCGGGTCAGCCCTTCTCGGCCAGCATGCCGCCATCGATCGGCAGGATATGGCCGGTGATGAAACTGGATTGATCTGAAAGCAACCAGACGACCGCATTGGCAACCTCCTCGGGCTGGCCGATGCGGCGCATCGGCACGCGTGCCGCCGACCCAGAGAGATCGTTATCCCACAGGCGCAGCAGGAGCGGCGTGTGGATCGGTCCGGGGGCAACCGCATTGATGCGGATGCCTTGGGCCGCGACTTCAAGCGCCACCGCTTTGGTCATGCCGGAAACCGCGTGCTTTGCGGTGATATAGGGCGACCAATCGGCGTAGCCGAACAAGCCCCAAATCGAACTCATATTGACGATGGCGCCACCGCCGCCAGCCAGCATGGCCGGTATCTCAGCCTGCATGGCGAGATAGACGCCGTTAATCATGATATCGAACACGCGCTGCACCTGCGCCATGTCCTGTCCCTGTACCGGCGCCTCAGGGCCCTCGAGGCCGGCATTGTTGACGGCGGCATCGAGCCTGCCAAAGGCGCTCAATGCGCGCGCCACCATGGCGTTCACATCTGCCGCGTTAGACACATCGGCGCGCAGAAACTCGGCGACGCCACCGGCCTCCGTTACTTCGCGCGCCACCGCTTCACCGCCCGCTTCATCGATATCGGCGACGAGAACCTTGGCCCCCGCCGCAGCCATGGCCAGTACCGTCGCCCGCCCAATTCCGGACGCACCACCCGTCACCAGTCCCACGCGATCCTTCAACATAATTTTGCCGCCTTCCCAATCCAGAGGGCTGCTACGTTAGCTGGCCGCCACCAACAAGGCTTTAAAAATATTGGCTGGCTGGAGATCGAGCGCAAAAAACGGCCTGGTCACAGGATGGCGTGCGGCTGAGGAGCCTAGACGTCGGCGCGGCGAAAAATAATTTCGACTGTTTTGCCAAAGACGCGCTTGAGTATTTGATCGCCGCCTCCAATTCGCGCAAGATCGAATCCAAGGACAAGGTCGTCGAGCATCTTAAAAATGCGTGGTACGCACGGCCAAATATGAAGAAATCGGGAGAGCAGGAATGGGCTATCGCATTGCCGTCGATACTGGCGGCACCTTCACCGATGTCGTCGTTGCAGATGCACAAGGGCATTTGGTGGTCGGCAAGGCGCTGACCACACCCGAACGCAGCTATGACGGCTTTTCCGCCGCGTTGACCAATGCGGCGGAAATCATCGGTGTTCCGGTGGTGACTCTACTGGGCGAGACTGAAGTTTTGATATACGGCACCACGCGCTCGACCAATTCCATCGTGGAAAAAAAGACCGCCAAGACCGCCCTCCTCGTGACCGAAGGCTTCCCCGACATTCTGCTGTACCGCCAAGGCGGCAAGCGCGAGCCGCTCAATATTGTGATTGAGTTTCCACCGCCCTACGTGCCGCGCCGCCTCACCTTCGAAATTCCCGAGCGCATCAATGCCGAAGGCGGCGTCGAGACAGCGCTCGACGAAGCGGCGGCGCGCGCCACCATCGCCGGCCTGGCGAACATGAATATCGAGGCCGTCGCGGTGAGCCTGCTTTGGTCGATCGTCAATTCGGCGCATGAAAAGCGCCTTGGCGAATTGATTGCAGAGATCCTGCCGGGCATTCCCTACACGCTGTCGCATCAGCTCAATCCGATCATCCGCGAATATCCGCGCACCTCCTCCACCGCCATCGATGCCTCGCTAAAGCCGCTCATGCAGCACCATCTTTCTGGCTTTGAGAGCGATCTGCGCGCGGCCAACTATCAGGGCGAAATCCTGGTGAGCGCGTGCTCGGGCGGCGTTATGCATGTCAAAGATGTGGTTGAGAAGCCGATCTACACGGTTAAATCGGGGCCGGCCATGGCGCCCCTGGCGGGCATCGCTTATGCCGAGGCGGAAGGCGAAGGCAACGACGTCATCATCGTCGACACCGGCGGCACGACGTTCGACGTCAGCATGGTGCGCGCCGGGCAAATCAAATTCACCCGCGAGACGTGGTTGCTCGGCGAATGGATCGGCCACAATCTCGGCCTCTCCTCGGTCGATGTGCGGAGCGTCGGCGCCGGCGGCGGCTCCATCGCCTGGATCGATTCAGGCGGCCTGCTCCGGGTCGGCCCCAAGAGTGCCGGCGCGATGCCCGGCCCGGCCTGTTACGGCCGCGGCGGCACCGAAGCGACGGTCACCGATGCCGCCGTGGTGCTCGGCTATATCGATCCGCATTTCTTTCTCGGCGGGCGCATGGCGCTCGATGTGGCGGCGGCGCGCAAGGCTGTTTCGGCAATTGCCGATCAGAGCAAGTTGAGCGTTGAGCAGGCGGCCTTTGCCATCATCACCATCGCCGGTGAGCAGATGATCAAGGCGATTCAGGAAATCACCGTGCAGGACGGTGTTAACCCGGCGGAGAGCATTCTCGTCGCCGGCGGCGGCGCTGCCGGTCTCAATATTCTGCCCATCGCCAAGGCACTCGGCTGCGCCAAAGTGCTGGTGCCGCGCACCGCTGGGGCGCTTAGCGCCTGCGGTGGGCAATATTCCAACATCGTCGCCGAATTCAGCGCCAGCCAATACGCCCATTCGGGAAATTTCGATTTCGCCGGCGTCGATCGCGCGCTCGGCGGCATCACCCAGCAGATCGAGGCCTTCAGCGAAGAATTGCGCGAGCGCGGCATCAACCAGTTCAAAAGCGAATATTTTGTCGAGGCGCGCTACATCAATCAACAGTGGGAAATGGAATTCGCCATGCCGCTGGAGACGGTCAAAAGCGCCGCCGATGTAGAGGTTTTGGTGCAGGCGTTCCACGATGTGCATTTCCGCCGCTACGCCATGAAAGAAGAAGGCGGCGCCATCGAATGCGTCAATTGGAAGGGCCGGCTGACCGCGATCCTCGACAAGCCGAATTTGCCGGAAGAAGCGGCGGGCGAATTAAAGGCGCCCGAAGCCAGGCGTGTTTCGAAAACCTATTTCGGCGGCGACGACGCCCTCGACGCGCCGGTCTATGTCGGCACGGACCTCAGCCCCGGCGCTGTGATCGCTGGCCCGGCAATTATTGAGGAGCCAACCACCACCATCGTCGTCTATCCCGGCGCCACCGCACGGGTGACGGCGCGGCGGAATTATATGTTGGAAACAGAAACCGAGAGCAAGGCGTAGGGGAGCTTAAATATGGCTATATCCAAGAACAATCCCGCGTCCGGTACAGGGACGGACCAGACGAGCCAGGCGGACCAGGACGGCCAGTTCGACTCTGTGCTGCTCGCCATCATGGCCAACCGCATGGACGCGATCTGCCGTGAGATGACCAACACCGTGTTGTTCTCCGCCCGCTCGGCGGTGATCGGCATCGCGCGCGATTTTTCCTGCGCGATTATCACCTCGGATGACGAGGTTCTGGCGGTCGCCGAGGCGATGCCGATTCATGTGTTTGGCATGCATCTGCAAACCGCCTCGATGGCGAAATATCATCCGGATTTTCGCGAGGGCGATGCCTTTCTCGACAATGATCCCTATGTCGGCAACAGCCACCCCGCGGATCATACCTTTCTCATTCCGGTATTTTTTGAGGGCGAGCATTTCTTTACGGCGGCGGTCAAGGCGCATCAGGCCGATTGCGGCAATAGCCAGCCGACGACCTATTTCGCCGCCGCCAAGGACGTCTATCAAGAAGGCGCGCTGATCTTTCCCTGTGTGCAGGTGCAAAGCGATTATGAGGACAACCAGGATATCATCCGCATGTGCCGCCGGCGCATCCGCGTGCCTGATCAATGGTATGGCGATTATCTCGCGGCGATGGGCGCGGCCCGCATCGGCGAGCGCCGGCTGAAGGAGTTCATCGGCAAATACGGCAAGGCCATGACGCGCAAATTCGTCGCCGACTGGTTCGATTATTCCGAGCGACGGACGGCCGAGGCGATCCGCGCTCTGCCGGGTGGCACCATCTCCGCCACCGGCGTGCATGATCCGATCATGCCGTTTCTGCCGGACGGCATTCAGATCAAAGTCGCTATCGATATCGACAGCACCGACGGCCGGATCAAGGTGGATCTGCGCGACAATCCGGATTCCGTCGATGCCGGACTAAATCTGACCGAGGCGACCTCCACCATGTCGGCGGCGCAAGCGGTGTTCTGCTGCCTCGATCCCGACATTCCGCACAATTCCGGCAGCTTCCGGCGGCTGGATATTCTGCTGCGCGAAAATTGCGTCACCGGCATTCCGCGCTTTCCGCATAGCTGCTCGGTCGCCACCACCAATATGACCGATACCATCATCAATACCATTCAGGCCGGCTTCGCTCAGCTCGGCGACGGCTATGGCTTCAGCCAGGGCAATATGTGCAACGGCGCCGGCACGGGCGTGTGCTCGGGCAAGGATTGGCGCAACGGCGGCGCACCCTATGTGAACCAGATGTTCATGTCGGCCGGCGGCATGCCCGCCTCAGCGCGCAATGACGGCATGCACGGCATGGTCAATCCGGTCAGCGCCGGGCTGGTCTACCGCGACAGCATCGAGGTCAACGAACAGCGCTTTCCGTTCCAGGTTGAAAGCGTGCGCGCGCTGGAGGATTCATGCGGCGCCGGACGGCGGCGCGGCGGCCCGGCGTCGGAAGTGATCATGGGGCCGCGCATCGAACCCATGCTGATCATCAATATCGCCAACGGCTTGGAAAATGTGCCGCAGGGCGTGCTCGGCGGCTTGCCGTCGCAGCCCGCCATCCAAATGAAGATTGCCGCCGACGGCAGCGAGGAGTTTTATTCCACCGATGCCTATTGCCATCTCTCGCCGGGCGATAGATTACGCGCCGTCGACAATGGCGGTGGCGGCTACGGCGACCCCCTGACGCGCGAGACCGAACGTGTTCTCAACGATGTGCAGGAGCGCTATGTCTCACGCGCCAAGGCCGAAGCGGTCTATGGCGTGATCATCACCGGCTCGCCGGCGCGCGACGATCTCGCTGTCGACATCAGCGCCACCACCAAACTCCGCCAATCCCGCCTCGCGGCATTGGCCTGATAAGTCCAAAGACCTGGGGCCTGATAAGTCCAAAGACCTGGGGCCTGACAAGTCCAAGGACCTGGGGCCTGACAACTCCGAGCCGATGCCCCTTTCCAGCGTCGCGGGTGACGCATGTGCCGCGCTGATTTGGATCAAAACCACCGACTCATTCCCAGAAACATGCTACCGTCGGTGCAATTCGTCCTGCCGGGCTAGGTTTTCTCTGCTCGGGAGAGGCAGCTCCTGATCTACGGAATGCTGCTAAGGCGGCACGTCATCGCTTCATGGAGGCACGACAATGCCCAGACTCGAACGCTCCGAATGGTACGACCTCGCGCGCGACACCAACTGGACGCCGCGCTATGTCGATGAACAGGAAATATTCCCGCCGGAAATGAGCGATCCCTACGGCATTCCGGTCGCCGAGTGGGAGACGTTCGACGAGCCCTATAAAGTGTCGTACCGCGAATATGTCCGCATTCAGCGCGAGAAAGACTCGGGCGCCTATTCTGTCCGCACCGCCCTCGCACATTCCGATTATTACGAAGACGCCGACCCGGCCTATTTAAGCGCCTTAAAAATGCATTATGGCTCGATCTCTTTATCCGAATATGCCGCCTGCCATGCGGACGAACGGATGGTGCGCTTCGGCCGCGCGCCGAGCATGCGCAACATGGCGACCTTCGGCATGCTGGACGAAATGCGGCACGGCCAGATCCATCTCTGGTTCGCCCATGCGCTAGCCAAAAAAGACCGTCAATTCGATTGGGCGCATCAGGCCCATCACACCCAGAATTGGGCCGTCGTTGCTGGCCGTCATGCGCTCGACGATGTGATGATGACGCGCGACGCGCCGACCACTTCACTCATGCTCAATTTCGCTTTTGAGACCGGCCTGACCAACGTCCAGATGATCGGCCTGTCGCGCGATGCCGCGAACATGGGCGATTACACCTTCTCAAACCTGATCACCAGCATCCAATCAGATGAAGCGCGCCATGCCCAGATCGGCACGCCGGTCATTCAGATCATGATTCGCAACGGCAAAAAGGCAGAGGCGCAGCAAGCGGTCGATATCGCCTTCTGGCGCATTTGGCGGGTATTCGCGATCCTGGTTGGAATTTCGATGGATTATCAAATTCCGCTGGCAAAGCGCGATCGCTCGTTCAAGGAATATATGCGCGAGTTCGTGATGACCCAGTATGAGCGCCAACTCACCGATGTCGGCCTGGATCGGCCATGGTATTGGGATATCTTTCTCGACGATATTGAGAACCACCATCATTGCCAGCAGGGCGGCATTTGGTCGTGGCGCCCCACCGTATGGTGGAACCCAAGCGGCGCCGTCGGCCCGGCCGAGCGTGAATGGCTGGAGGAAAAATACCCCGGCTGGAACGACACCTACGGCAAATATTATTGGGATACGATTATCCAAAATATTGTCGAAGGTCATCCCGAGAAGACCCTGGCAACCGGCATGCCGATGCTGTGCAACATGTGCCAGATTCCGATCTCCAACCGGCCGGGCGAGCCGTGGAAGGCCAGAGCCTATCAAGTGGACTATCAAGATCGGCGCTACAGCTTCTGCACTTCGGTCTGCGAGTGGATCTTCAAGGTCGACCCCGAGCGCTACAAGCATCACCACTCGATCGTCGACCGCATGTATTCCGGTGAGATAGACCCGCCGACCATGGAAAACGTCCTGCTCTATATGGGGTCCGGCGTGGTTAGCGAGGGCGGCAAGGACGCTTATGATTATGCCTGGGCCGATCCCTACCGCGCGGTGCGGAGCGCTGCCGAGTAAGGATCGGGTGCGTCAGTACCTCCGGTTTTGTGTTGCGTTGAAGAGGAAGCACGGCAATGGCGAACGAATTCCCCATCCTTTCCCGGATGCAGTATGACGGTCATATTCGCGTGGTCGATGTGGCGCCGGATTTCACCATGGATCAGGTCGCCGCG
This sequence comes from Pseudomonadota bacterium, assembly GCA_027624955.1. Lineage (NCBI taxonomy): Bacteria > Pseudomonadati > Pseudomonadota > Pseudomonadota bacterium. The sequence continues at coordinate 23,865 of JAQBTG010000002.1, read as the reverse complement.
GAATGCGCCAAATATTCCGTCGGCACCCATCTGCCGCCGCCCGAGCCCGGCAAGCCGCTTCGTATCCGCCCGACCACGGACGATGATAGCGCCGCGCCGTTTCCGGTCGATATGACCGTCGCCGATGCCAAGCTTCAGAAGTTTGACTGCGTCGATATCTATATCGAGAGCGACACGGCCTGATCGCCTGAAAACAAGAAACCAAAGACCGCCACGGAGGACACATGTCGAACGTCGAGGGAATGTTGGAGAATATGGTGGGGCCGGTCTTGCGCGGTGGAGATATCGCCGAAGCCGCGGTCGAAGCGATGATCGAAGACAACCCGGGCAAACATGTGAAGGTCGATGACCACAAGACCTATGTGCGCGTTTCGGTCGATCGTGAATGTCTGATCAAGGCGCAGACCATGTCGGAAATTCTTGGGCGCCCGTTTGAGATGCAGGAGCTCGAAATCAACTTGAGCGGTTTCGCCGGTCAGATCGAGACGACGGAAGCCTATATGCGCTTTTATCTAAATTCAGCCTAAGGCCGCTCTAGAACAAAAAGGCACGACACCATGTCGGACATTGATGACCTAAGCAAACCGCTCAAAACCTGGAGCCACCTCGCGGCCAACAAGCGCCGGCCGACCGAGTACGAGATCGTGTCGACCAACCTGCTGTGGAGCACCGCCGATCCCAAGGAGCCTTGGGCGACGCACGGCCATATGAGCGACTGGTACGTCAAATACCGCAACAACAGCCCGCTGCGCCACCCCGACTGGGATGCCTTCCGTGATCCCGATCAGTTGGTTTACCGGACCTACAACATGACGCAGGACGGACAAGAAGCGCATGTCGATGGGCTGATCAATGACCACGAAAAGAACGATCATGACGAAACCCTCGACAAGGGCTGGGCCAAGGCGCTGGCCAAGCTCTACACACCGGGGCGTTACCTCACTCATATCCGCCAGATGTCTTCGGCCTATCTCGCCCAAATGGTCCCGGCGAGCACCATTGAGAACTGCGCCATGATGCAAACGGCGGATCAACTGCGCTGGCTGTCGCGCATTGCTTATCGCACCAAAGCGCTCTCGCTGGCCCACCCCGAGCTTGGCTTTGGCGATGGTGAACGCAAAATCTGGGAGGACAACCCCGCCTGGCAGGGCTTTCGCGAATTGATGGAGAACGTCCTCGTCGCCTATGACTGGGGCGAACAGTTTATTGCGCTCAACGTGGTCGCGATGCCGGTGATTGACGAGGCCTATGTGCGCCGGCTCGGGCAATCGGCTCGGGTGAACGGCGATACGCTGCTGGCGATGCTGGCGGACGCACAGTTTTCAGACATTGACCGCTCGCGCCGTTGGACGACGGCGCTGGTCAAATTCGCCGATCAAACGCCGGACAACAAAGCCGTCATGCAACAATGGGTGGCGAAATGGGTGCCGCTTGCGGAGAAGGCCATTGACGCCTTCTGCCTCGCCCTCCCCGACAATCCTGACGCCACCACCACGGCGAAGGATGCGGCAAGAAACTTCCGCGAAACGCTCGGCTTCAACGCCTAAGGGCGGACGCACGGCGCTGTCAGAGCAGTAATTGGCAAAGGGAATGATCCGAAATGACAACTAAAGTTGCACACGCAGTTACCAAAATACCCAAGATGAAACCCACGCCCGGCGGCTCGGTCATTGTGAAGCCCGAGGACATGGAATGGCAGCCCACGCAGTTCGACAAGGTGTGGATAAAAATCCTCTATGAAGACAAAGAAAAAGGCGAGATGACATGCCTTGCTAAATTGGACCCGGGCGCGAAACTGCCGATACACATGCATCCCGAAATCGAGCAGGCCTATATTTTAGAAGGCTCGATGACCGACCACGATGGCACCGTACACGCCGGCGAATATGTCTGGCGCCACGGCGGCTCCATTCATGACAATGTGAGCGAAGAAGGCGCGATCGTCTTCGCGGTCTATCGCAAGCCCAACCTCTTTCAGAATTCATCCGGCTTGAATGCCCAGAACGACGCAGATTAAGACGCTGACGAAGAACTTGGTGATGCGCAATCTGCCCGCCAATTCTGCGGCACATGGCGGAGTAATATGCCGAGCGGTGTAAAACTCCCGAGCGTCAGCCAAGTACTCGATCTCGCCGAGCATTTCGGCATGGAGATGACGGCTGAAGAGGCGGCGACCTACCGCGCCCTCATGCAAGGCCCGGCGAATGCCTACCGCCGCGTCGAAGAACTCAGCCAGTCCCGCATGCCGGAGCATCGCTACCCGCGGACGACCGGCTATCGTCCCGAGGCCGCCGAAAACCCCTATAACGGCTGGTACTACAAGACAGACATTAAAGGCGCGGATCAGGGATTGCTGAAGGGCCATCAGGTCGCGGTCAAGGATGCGATCTGTGTCGCCGGTGTGCCGATGATGGCCGGCTCGAGAGTTCTGCAAGGTTTCGTGCCGAACATCGACGCGACCGTCATCACCCGCCTGCTCGATGCCGGTGCCACCATCGCCGGCAAAACCAATTGTGAAGATATGTCGTTCTCCGGCAGCGGGCATACCTGCGCCTCCGGCCCGGTTCGGAATCCTCATAAACCGAGCCACTCGCCGGGCGGCTCGTCAAACGGCAGTGCGGTCGTGATCGCCGCCGGAGACATCGACCTAGCGCTTGGTGGCGATCAGGGCGGATCGATCCGTATCCCCGCCGCCTGGTCCGGCATCGTCGGTCTCAAACCAACATATGGCTTGGTGCCTTACACCGGGGCGATGACGATGGAAATGTCGCTCGACCATCTCGGGCCGATGGCAAAGAACGTCGAGGGTATCGGCCGCCTTCTCTCCGTCATGGCCGGGCAAGACCCGACCGACCCACGTCAGCGCGGCGCCATTCCGGCTGACCTCGATCATGATTATCTTTCAGCCATCGGCCAGGGTCTGCACGGCGCCCGCGTTGCGGTCGTGCGCGAGGCTTTTGATTTGGCGCCGCGCGATGAACTCGGCCTCCCCGGCAGCGAAGCCGTGGTCGACAGCAAGGTCAAGGCGGCAGTCAACGAGTTGGAAAAGCGCGGCGCGATCGTCACCGAGGTTTCGATCCCGCTGCATCAAGACGGTGTGTGTATTTGGCTCGCCATCCATCTTGAAGGTCCGGCTGCCATCATCAAGAGCAATGGCATGGGCTCAAACTGGGCCGGGCTTTACAACACCAGCCTGTACCAGGCGATGGCGCGCGGCATGCGCAGCCAGGTTGATGATCTTTCGCATACCGTAAAAACCGTCCTGCTGCTGAGCGAACATATGCACCGGCTATATCACGGCTCGTATTACGCCATGGCGCAAAACCTGAGAGGGTCGTTGCGCCAAGCTTATGACGACGTGCTCGCATCCTATGACGTGCTCGTCATGCCGACCGTCCCGTTCCGGGCCACGCCGCTGCCGGCCGAAGATTGCTCGATCGAAGATTATGTCGCCTTCGGCCTCAATATGATTCACAACACTGGCCAGTTCGATGTCACCGGCCACCCGGCGATCAGCGTGCCCTGCGGCATGGCGGACGGATTGCCCATCGGCATGATGATCGTCGGCAAACATTTTGACGACAAATCCGTCATCCGAATCGCCGACGCTTTCGAGAAAGTCGGAGACTGGCAACAGATGTAGAGAGACCGCTCTCGGGGCGGCAAAACGAACTCAAACTTCAGCACCACAATTACCGCGCGCTACCAACCCTAACGATCTCGCGCGATGTCACTTAGAAAGCAGCATATGGCCTACGACACACTTATAAAAAATGGTCTTCTGGTAGACGGCACCGGCGCATCAGCGCGTCATGGCAACGTCGCGATCACCGGCGGAGAAATCCGTGGCGTCGGCGACGTTGATGGCGCTGCCAAACAAATCATCGATGCCAGCGATTGCGTGGTATCGCCCGGCTTTATCGATCCGCACACCCATTATGATGCGCAGATTTGCTGGGATGGCGCCGTCACGCCGTCCTCCTGGCATGGCGTCACCAGCGTCGTTATGGGCAATTGCGGTGTTGGCCTCGCGCCGTGCAAACCGGCGGCGCGCGAAATTGCCATGCATGATTTGGTCAATGTTGAATCGATTCCCTATGACGTGCTGAACCAGGGGATCAGCTGGGATTGGGAGAGCTTCCCGGAATATCTCGATGCCGCGGAGCGCCGCAATCCATCGCTCAACCTCGCCTTTCTCGCGCCGCTCACGCCGTTCCGCCACTTCGTCATGGGCGAAGAATCGATGGACCGCGCGGCGACTGCGGACGAGATTTCCAGCATCCGCAGCCTTCTCGCCGAAGCCATGGATGCCGGCGCATTCGGCATTTCGAGCACCATCTTAAATCAACATTTGGGCTTTGCCGGGCGGCCTCTCGCCTGCCGCATGGCCAGCAATGAGGAACTCACGAGCTACGCCAGTGTGCTCAAGGAAAAGGGCAAGGGCGCCATCGAGATCGCCCTCACTCGGCAAATCTCGGTGCTCGATGATGATCAGTACAACATTCTGGAGATGCTGCTAAAAGCCAGTGGGCGGCCGGTCACCTTCATCGCGCTGTTTGACCGTGATGACATCTCCGAAGCCGTGCGCGATACCCTGCGGAAATGCGCGCCGTTGACCGCCCTCGGCGCACGGCCGCAGACCTCCCCCCTGCCGCTCACCCGGGAAGTCGATATGCGCAGCCCGTTTTCCTTTGCCGCCTTCCCCTCCTGGCAGCGGGTTTTTCAAGATAAATCAAAAGAGGCGCAAAGGGCCGTCTATCAGGACCGGGCCTTTCGCGATCAGTTCCGCGAAGAGCTTAAAAAACCGATCAGCTTCGGCAATTGGGAGCGCGTGACTCTGCACGAGGTTAAATCACCTGACCTCAAGCCCTATGAAGGCCGCACGGTTGCTGATATCGCCCGCGCCGAAGGCAAAGATGGGGTCGACACTTTCCTCGATCTCACATTGGCCGATGATCTCGAGCTTGAATATACGATGGCGACCTTCAACAATCGGCCCGAACGGATGGCCGAAATGTTGAAAGACCCCAGCATTCTAATAGGCCTCGGAGATGGCGGCGCACATGTTGATATGCTCTGTGATTCGGGTTATCCGACTTATCTTCTGGGCACTTGGGTTCGCGAGAAAGCGGCGCTGACCTTGGAGGAAGGCGTCAGGCGTCTGACCTCAGACCCGGCCGACTTCTTCGGCATCAAGGATCGAGGCCGCCTACAGGTTGGTCTCGCTGCCGATGTGACAATTTTCGATCCGGCGACGATCGGTTCGTCCAATCGCGGCGAGCGCTGCTACGACCTGCCCGGCGGCGGCAAAAGAATGGTCATGCCGTCCAAGGGCGTCGAATATTCGATCGTCAATGGTGAGGTTACCTACACCAACGCCGGGCTGACCGGGGCGAAGGCTGGGCAGGTTTTGCGGTCTTAATTGCCTGTCGTTATTTGTCCCCACCTGCCGCCATTTGCACGGGCTTAGACAAAATAGGCACGATGCAGTGTGAATTTTCATGCACCTAAATCGATCAATTCTGCGACGGCATGTTTGATGAGCCCCCGCCCCCTTCGCCACTAAAGCCCGGGGCAATGTCAACGGGGGCGGTATCTCTTGTTCCCTTGGCGGATGGCTGGTCGATGTGGAGTACCGCATCGCTCAGAAGCCCCGGCTTCCCCGTGGATGCGCTTGACGGGTTAGCTGCGGACGAGGCGTTACCCGCGCTGGACGCCATGCTAGCGGTCGAAGAAGCCCTCCGAGAGATCGCTTCGCGCGTAAAACAATATTGTTGGGAGGAGTCATTTTCCGCTCCCGATACGGAACGCAAACAGCTTCGTCGCGCCGGGCGCCATCTGTTTAAATTGCGCGTCCCTGAGCCCATTCCGGGGCGGCCGGACGCAAATGAACTTTTTGCCTCCGTCGCGGAATGCCGAACCAAGCTGGAAATCGCGCGAGAAACATCCCACGCGGCGCTCGCAGCCGCGAATGGGAGAATTTCAGAAGCATTGATTCAAAAGGCTGGCGACCCGCGTTTCCTTGAGGCTCTAGTTTGGCAGAACCGAAGCGCATTCATGGATATGCGCGACAGATTAACCGCGCCAGCGCCCGCACAGCGAAATAGATCCTGGCGTGTGATGGAGCAAATCTTGGTCAGTTACATGCAGCGATTCAGCATGAAAAATGAATCAATCGGATTCTTCGGACCCATCGGCTGGGCGCAATTTCAGGCCGATGAAACGGGCATCGTGATGACACCAGGCCCGGAGCTCATTGCCGACAGCAAGGTTCATTTCGAATATTGGACGATCGATGCCCTGGCTCAAGCGCTCTCGAAGAATCCGAAAATGCTGCCGTGGTTGGCGCCGAGAATTCACCCTCAGTCCGTGAAAATCGACCAAATCGTGCGGGCGCCTACGGGAAAGCGCTACCAGCTCAAGCCCGCACAACTTGCCGTATACTTAGCCTGTGATGAAACCGCACTGGCAGCGGAGATCGCGAGCAAACTTATTAAGACACACCCAAACCTGTTTCCCACTCGTGAAGCCGTTTTCGCAGCATTGCAATCGCTTGTCTCGATCAAAGCCGTCCTCTGGGATTTGCAGGTACCCGTCGCCCCCCATCCTGAGCGCGATCTCAGAACCAAAATTTCGCGCATTGGCGATCGCGATTTACGAAATCGAGAATTGGCCAAGCTAGACGATTTAGAGCTAATCCTCGCAACCGTTCGTACCGCCGTGGGCGATGTTTCAAAATTGAACGAAAGAATGGCCGCGCTCGAAACCCATTTTGAAAAATTGACAGATGCGCAGCCAACTCGCTTGGCAGGAAAAACCTATGTCGGCCGAACAGTTACCTACTTGGATTGCCGGCGAGACGTCGAGCTTCAATTCGGATCAGAATTGCGCGCACAACTCGCGCCACCCCTCACCCTAATCCTTGAAAGCGTGCGCTGGTATACCCACGCCATAACCCAACATGTCCACGAATTGGCCGCAAATATTTACCAGCAATTGGCGCCTGGCAACGACCCACAACCGCTGCCTCTGCGGGAATTTTTGCTCGAATTGGGACCGGCGATAAAAAGCAGTGAGCCGGTCAATCACGTATCCGCACGCCTCATCGCCAAGTGGCGCAACATTCTGGAGTTCGAAGAGGATGCCCGGTTTGTACAATTCGAAGCGGCACAGTTGCGAGACATCGTACATCGTGAATTCGCTGCGCCGGGACCGGGAATGCAAACGGCACGCCTGCACGCACCCGACATCATGATTGCAGCGCCAGGGATAGAAGCCATTCGACGCGGCGACTACAGATTCGTCCTCGGAGAGATGCACGTCGGGACGAATACCCTTCTGCAGACGCCTTTCGTTGACCAACATCCAAATCCCTCGGCACTCTTTGAAGCCGATAGACGCGACCTAGGGCAACCGCGCGCGACCGCGGTAATTAATCGCGATCACGTCGGCCAGCGGGTCGCACCAATCAACCTCACGCCCAATGGCATTCACATCGGAATTAAAGACACGCCGTCCTGGCGGCCCAAAGAACAGGTAATCCCGTTCTCCGACTTATTTGTCGTAAAATCCGGCGAGCATCTGGAGGTCAGGACGTCAGACGGTCGACACGCAATTCAGCTCTTCGATCTGACAAAAACTTCCTATTACGATCTCTTTTCTTCGGGCTTCAAACTCATCAAAGCCGCTCCCCACACACCGCGCATCGCCATTGATCGCCTCGTCATTTCGCGCGAGACCTGGCGGCCATCTGCCGAGGATCTCGTCTTTACCCGCGAACGCAGCGAGGAGGCGCGTTTTGTTGGCGCGCGTCGCTGGCAGAGGGGTGGTCGATTGCCGCGCCACGTATTTATCAAGATCGCCAGCGAGCGAAAGCCGTTCTATATGGATTTCGACAGCCCAATCTCAGTAGAGCGCATGAGCCGCTATGTTCGAGACCTGCATCGAAAAGACCCGACGGCAATGGTTACCATTTCGGAGATGCTGCCATCGCCTGACGAAACCTGGCTCGAGGATGCGGATGGTCGACGCTATTGTTGTGAGCTTCGCATGGTGGCCGTTGACCCTCTGGATGCGCCAAACTGGCCACTCTCGTAAACCGCTCGGGCCGAGGCGCTCAGCGCTTGACCGCGCCAAGCGTAAATCCGCGCGCCAGATGTTTGTGGATCAACAAGCCGACCACGACAATCGGCAGGGCCGCGACGGTTGCCAGCGCCGCTTGGATTCCAAACACGCCGGAGTACAAGAACATATTGACCGGCATGGTCACGACCGTCTTTTCGGTCAGCACGATGGCGAGCAGGAATTCGCTCCAATTGAGGATGAAGATAAACAGCGCCGTGGCGACCACACCGCCCTTAATTAGGGGCAGGGTCACACGGAAATGCGCCTGCGAGCGTGACATGCCGTCCATCATTGCGGCTTCTTCGATCTCATGCGGCACATCGTCAATGAAGCTCTTCAGCATCCAAAAGGCGAACGGCACCGTGAACGCGGCATAGGCGAGAATAAGCCCGATATGGGTATCGCGCAGGCCAAACCAGCCGAACATGATCAGCAGGGGGATGGCGACAATTACCGTTGGTATCCCGCGCACCGTGAGAATGGCGAGCGCCAACGTATGGCCACCAGCGCGGTAGCGCGAAAATCCGATGGCTGCCAACAAGCCGATGAATAGCGAAACAAAAGTGGCGACGCTCGACACAATGAAAGAATGCATCAGCGCGCGCCACGACGCGCCATTGCCATCGACCCAACCGGTATTGAAATCAACAGCGATCAACGGCGCATAGTTCGCCCAGGTCGGTTGGTCGGTGATCCACACTGGCGGCGCCGCAGCCCATTCATGCGTCGGCTTGAATGAGGTTGAAACCATCCAAAATATGGGAAAAAGAGCGAACACAAGGCCGATAAATAGGCCGATTGCATGCTGCAATCGAAAGGGTCTTTGCTGCATTCAGTCCGATTTCCTACCGGATAAAAAGAGCGCCCCCGCGCTACTGGCCCGCTTAGACTCCTCGATTGAACTTCCTCCGGCTGGAACCCAAAGACCAAACGCCATAAACATCATACTTTCGCGACCGTCGCTGCCCGCCGATAGGTGGTTAAAAAGAGCGGGCCGGCGCGGCTACGGCGCCATTATTTCTTTTTCTCTTTTTTCAGTTTGCGTTTTTCCTTCGGGTTGAGCTTGGCCGTTTTCTGAGTTTCTTTCTTGCCTTTATCTTTCTTACCCTTATCCGCCATTTTTAGTTCTCCTTGTTTGTATCGAGATTGCCAAGCGACTCCCGCCACTCGCTGGCTATGATGCCTGAAAGGGCAGCGTGCCCGGGTCGGGCGATCCCAGACGCCCTTAAATTTCGGGGAATCGGGATGCGATCATGTTATCACTCCCCCTATGGCCCGGTGTTGGAAATTTTCATGCTTGGCGGCCACGGATACCAGCCAAGGCAGGGGACAGAGGAATTAGGATATGCGTTATCTCATCACCGCTCTGGCATGGGCCTCGTTCGCCGTACTCGGCGCGTTCGGCATGTCTGATTCCCATGCCGCCGATGATCCGATCATCATTAAATTCTCGCATGTCGTCACCGAGAACACGCCCAAGGGCCAGGGCGCGCTGAAGTTTAAGGAACTCGCCGAATCACGCCTCGCCGGGCGCGTTGAAGTGCAAATATTCCCCAACGCCCAGCTTTACGGCGACGACAAAGTGCTCGAGGCGTTGTTGCTCGGCGATGTGCAATTGGCGGCGCCGTCGGTTTCCAAATTCAGCCGCTATACCGACAGGCTTCAGCTCTTTGATCTGCCGTTCCTGTTCGCCGATATCGCTGCCGTTGACCGCTTTCAAAACAGCCCCGCCGGGCGCGAATTGCTGAGCGCCACAACCGCGCGCGGCCTGTTGGGCCTCGGCTATTGGCATAACGGCATGAAGCAGCTTTCAGCCAACACGGCGCTTAAACGCCCCGAAGACGCCGCCGGGTTGAAATTCCGCATCCAGGCGTCAGACGTTATCGCGGCGCAATTCCAAGCGCTCGACGCGACGCCGTTAAAGAAGCCGTTTTCGGAAGTGTTCATCCTCCTGCAAACCAAAGGCATCGACGGCCAGGAGAACACCTGGTCGAACATCTACTCGAAAAAATTCTTCGAAGTGCAGGACTACATCACCGAGACCGACCATGGCGTGGTCGATTATATGGTGGTGACCAGCGTCGAATTCTGGGAAAGCCTGCCGGATGATGTGCGCACCGTCCTCGAGCAATGCATCGCCGAGGCGACGACTTTCACCAATCAGGTGGCGTTGGAACTCGCCATCTCCGACCGCGCCAAGATTGGCGATTCCGGGCGGAGCGAAATCCTGATTCTCAGCCCCACCGAACGCCAGCGCTGGGTCGATGCGATGAAGCCGGTATGGGCGGAATTTGAGGATGATATCGGCGCCGAGGCAATCGCCGCCGCCATGGCCGCCAACCAATAACCCCGGAGCCCCCCAGCGGTGGTGACACCTAACCGCATCCGGCCTCGTCCGCTCATTGCGCGCATCCTGGCGGGAGTCGAAGAGAGCGTCATTGCCCTCATCATCAGCATTATGACGCTGCTGGTGATCGTCGAGGTTATCCTCAGATACGGCTTTTCGACCGGCCTGTTGTGGATACAGGAACTTACGCTCTTGCTTTCCGCCTGGCTGGTGCTGGTCGGCGCCGCATACGGCGTCAAGAAGGGCGCCCATATCGGCATGGACCTGGCGGTGCGCCGCCTGCCGCTCGCTTGGCGACGGCGCGCCGGAGTATTGGCGGCGCTGCTCTGCCTCGCCTATTGCGCGCTTTTTCTCGCCGGCTCGTGGGAATATCTCTCCAAGATCAAACGCTTCGGCATCGCGCTTGAGGATTTGCCGCTGCCGCAATGGCTGGCGCACGGCATCCTGATACCGGGCTTTCTGCTGCTGGCGTTCCGCTTTGCCGAACTGCTGTGGAATATCCTGAACAAACGCGCCGACGGCCTTCTCGTCGCTGACGAAGCCCGCGACATTCTAACCGAGAGTGGCACCGGTTCAGGCGATAATGGCGGGGACTCTTACAGAGATACGGGCAGAGAACACGGCGAGGATTCTGGCCAGGACGCAAGCCGATGACCACCCTGGCCCTGTTCGCCATGCTGTTCGCCTTTCTTATTCTCGGCCTGCCGGTCGCCGTTGCCCTCGGGCTCTCGGCAATCACGACGATCTTCTTTTTCTCCAATGACTCGCTGGCTTCGATGGCGCTGAAACTGTTCGAGGGGTTGAGCGAGCATTACACCTTGCTGGCGATTCCGTTTTTCATTCTGTCCTCGGCGTTTCTGTCCACCGGCGGCATCGCGCTTCGCATCATCCGCTTCGCCAACGCCGTTGTCGGCCATGTGCGCGGCGGCCTCGCCATGGCCTCGGTGCTGGCCTGCATGCTGTTCGCCGCGGTCTCCGGCTCGTCGCCCGCCACCGTCGCAGCGATCGGCTCAATCGTCATCGTCGGCATGGTGCGCGCGGGGTATTCCGAGCGCTTCGCCGCCGGCGTTATCGCCAATGCCGGCACCCTCGGCATCCTGATCCCGCCGTCCATCGTCATGCTGGTCTATTCCGCCGCGACCGAGGTATCGGCGGCGCGCATGTTCGCTGCTGGGCTGGTTCCCGGTGTGGTGATGGGCCTGATGCTGATGATCGCCATCTATATCGCGGCGCGCATCAAAGGCTTTCCGCGCCAGCCCTGGGCCGGCTTCCGCGAGCTGGCGGATTCGGGTCTCCGTGCCATCGGCGGCCTGATGCTGATCGTCATCGTCATGGGCGCGATCTATGGCGGCGTCGCCAGCCCGACCGAAGCCGCCGCCGTCTCGGCGCTTTACGCCTTTCTCGTCGCGGTCCTGTTTTACCGCGATATGGGTCCGCTCAAGAAAGTGCCGTGGCGCCGCTCAGGCGAGCCGCTCGCCACCATGGCGCTGCGCAATATCGCCCTGATGGTGTTGGCGCTCGGCCAATCGGCGCTTGATGCGGACGTGCGCAAGACCGTGCTCGCCGGCGCCAAGACCAGCATCATGCTGCTGTTCGTCATCGCCAACGCAATGCTGTTCGCCCATGTGCTGACCACCGAGCGCATCCCGCATGAGCTTGCCGAGGTGATCACCGGGTGGGGCCTCTCGCCCTGGCAATTCCTCATCGCCGTCAATATTCTGCTGCTGATCGCCGGCAATTTCATGGAGCCCTCGGCGATCCTCCTGATCATGGCACCAATTCTCTTTCCCATCGCGATGCAACTCGGCGTCGATCCCATTCACTTGGGCATCATCATGGTGGTGAATATGGAAATCGGCATGATCACCCCGCCGGTCGGCCTCAATTTGTTCGTCACCGCCGGCGTCACCGGGCGCAGTCTCGGCTGGGCAACGCAGGCGGCGCTGCCATGGCTCGCCATCCTGCTGGTGTTCCTGGTGATCGTCACCTATGTGCCGCAGCTCTCGCTGTTCCTACCCAACCTGATCGATCAAATGCGCGGCATTAAATAGAAAACCGGCGGTCGTTTTATCCCGGCGGCGTCCGGCGGGACATCCGCCGCCGCGACTAGTTGAACACGATGTTGGGCATATAGCAGGACACCACCCAGTTCGGCTGATCGACGATCTCGCTGATCCGCAAATCGGCACAGACACTGCACAGCATATAAGCCTGATCGGCGTTCAGCCCCTTGGTTTTGGCCAGCCGTTCGATCATGCCGCGCACCGCGTTCTGGCTCGCCTCCATCAGGTCCGGGCCGATCCCGGTCGTGACCTCATAGCCCGCGCCGTCGAGATGCCGGGATACCGGCCCCGACGTTTCGAAGCGCGGAAATTTCAAATTCTCGCCCTTCACCAGATCTAGCCGCGCCGTCACCCCCATCGGCGATTCAATCGCCGTGCCGCACACTTCGCCGTCACCTTGTGCGCAATGCGGATCGCCGATCGAAAACAACGCCCCTGGCACCTCCACCGGCAGATAAAGATCAACGCCCAGCGTCAGATCGCGAATATCCATATTGCCGCCGGTATTGTAGGGCGGAATGGTGCTGTGCCCGCCGGGCTCAGCCCGCGCCACACCCGTGGTGCCGCAGAACGGCTTCAGCGGAATGCGGGCGAAATCGCCGAACGCCGCAGGCTCGTTGAATGCCTTGTCGACGTTCCAGACATGTAGCGCTGCCTCGGGAAAATCATCGGCGAGGAGGCCAAAGCCAGGCACGATCGCCGTCCAAGCCCAGCCGGAGGGCGCGAAGTCCAACAGCGTGACCTTAAGCGCATCTCCCGGCTCGGCGCCGTCGACATAGACCGGCCCAGCCACCGGATTGACGCGCGCGAAATCCATGTTGATAACATCGTCGACGCCGGATTGCGGCGTAATTTGACCCATCAACGCGTCGATTTCGTCGAATACGACCACATCGCCCGGCGCCACCGTGATCGCCGGCGGCGTCGCATTGTCCCAGCTTAGATGCAAATGCTCGTTATGAATGGTGTGCTTGTTGCCCAGACCCTTGTTCATGTCTCATTCCCCCATTGTCACGATTGCGTTGGCCTGAGCGTAGCACTCGCGCCCGCCACTTTGTAAGATGGGTCGCTTAGTGAATTTGACCCGACCGGAAGAGACCATGGCAAAAATTTCCATTCTGCCCAAGGACGACCGCACCAACGGCTGGAGCGCCATCCTGCCCAAGCGCCCGATCACGCCGGCGCTGAAAGGCGCGCAGCATGCCGATTGGGTCGTCATCGGAGCTGGCTTCGCCGGCCTCGCCGCCGCCCGTCGCCTCGGGCAGAACCGCCCCAACGATAAAATCATCCTGATTGAAGCGCATGAGGTCGGCGAAGGTGCATCTGGCCGCAATTCCGGCTTCGCCATCGATCTACCGCATAATGTCGGCTCGTCGCTGCAAGAGCTTGAGGGCTCGCACCGTTTCATCCGCCTCAGCCGCGCCGCGATCAAATATCACGAAGACGCGGTGGCGGCCGGCAACATCCAGTGCAATTGGGCCGAGCGCGGCAAATACCACGCCGCCGTTCATGAAAGCGGGCGCGAGAACACCCTCGTCCCCTATGCCAAGGAGCTTGATGGCCTGGGTGAGGAATATCGTTGGCTCGACCGCGCCCAGTTAAAAAAAGAAATCGGCAGCGATTATCACCACTCGGCGCTCTACACCAAGGGCGGCTATCTGGTGAACCCGGCGGCGCTCACCCGCGGCCTTGCCGACACCCTGCCGGGGAATGTCAGCCTGCACGAACACACCCCGGTCACCGAGGCCGAATTCTCCAACGGCGTGCGCCTGACCACGCCGGGCGGCAGCGTCTCCGCGCCGACCGCGATCCTCGCGGTCAACGGCTTCGCCACCCAATTCGGCTTTTACCAACGCGCGATCATGAGCTTCGTCTCGCACGCCAGCCTCACCCGCCAGCTCACCACTGCCGAACGTACGGCGCTCGGCGGCGTTGATGATTGGGGCCTGACCCCGGTCAACGCCATCTCGGGCGTCACCATGCGCCTCACCCAAGACCACCGCATCCTGATGCGCCAGCGCTTCCGCTACGCCCCAAGCTTCCGCCGCCCCGCCGCCGAGGCGACTCAGTCGCGCGCCGATCACGAGAAGCTCTTCCACAAGCGCTTCCCGATGCTGCCGGACGTGTATATGGAGCACAATTGGCGCGGCTTCGTCTGCCTCTCGCGCAACCACGCGCCGGGCTTTGGCCGCCTCGGCCCCAATGTCCTCGGCGCGGTGTGTCAAAATGCCGTCGGCATCACCAAAGGCACCATCGGCGGCGTGCTGGCCGCCGACATGGCGTGCGGCGAGGACAACCCCCTCATCGCCGACATGGAAAGCCAGGGCGAGCCGCAACGCCTGCCGCCCCGCCCTTTCCTCGACCTCGGCGTCCACGCCCGCTTCGCCATGGAAATGTGGCGCGGCCGCAAAGAAAAATGACGCAGTCACTTAGTGACGCAGCCACGTTATGACGCGGTCGCGTCAGGCGAAAGCAACTGCGCCGTGAAGGGAGTCCCAATAATGACGAATATTTTTGCTGGCGCGCTGTTGGCGTTTGCCTTGGTGCTCCCTGCCGCCGTGACCGCAGCGGAATGGCCGAGCCTGGACCTGCCGGCGCTCGAAGCCGCCGGAAACCTGCCCGAGCCAATCGACGTGACGGTCGACGACCCGGTCTACCACGCCGAGAAATCCTATAGCGGCTATCCGCTGTCCGCAGTGCTGGCGCAAATCCCCAATCTAGAGAAACTGCGCGCCGAGGGCGCGGTCGCCATCTTCGAAGCAGCCGATGGCTACAAAGCCGTGATGAGCCTCGACAAAGCCCTCACCCCCGGCGGCGTCATCGCCTCCCGCGACCGCGACGCCCCAGCCGACAGCAGCTGGCATACATTCGAGCAGGGCAAGGAAACCATCACCCCCGCCCCCTATTACCTGGTCTGGCCCAACCAATCGCATGACGACTGGACCTTCGTCTGGCCCTACCAACTGATCCGCATCACCGTCGAGCCTTTCACCTCCGCCTTCGGCGCCGCCGCCCCGCCCGCCAACGTCGCGACCGCGACCCGCAAGGGCTTCGACCTGTTCCGCACCTACTGCCTGCGCTGTCACTCGGTAAATTTGGTCGGCGGCGAATTGGCACCGGAACTCAACGTCCCGCGCAATATCACCGAATATTGGGCCCCCGACCATCTCCGCGCCTTCATCACCAACCCCGCCGCCTACCGCGCCCGCAGCAAAATGCCGGGCTTTAAAGGCACCCTCAGCGAGGCGGAGTTAGACGCGGTCCTGGTTTATCTCGGCGAGATGGCCAAGAACAAGGTGTGCGGCGGGACAACCGCCTGCGAGTAACGCCCCCATCCGAGAGGAGCCCACCATGAGCCTCAAAGAAATCCGCAATTTCGATTACGCCGTATTGCTCTGCGACAACATGAAGGAAACCCGCCGCTTCTACGAAGACGTCATGGGCTTCCCCCTCGCCCATGATTCAGAAGATTGGGTAAGCTTCCAAGTCGGCGCCACCTTGCTGACCCTCCGCCCGCGCGGCCCCTTCATGACCTGGGACGACGGCCCCTCAGCGCCGGGCACAGCATCAGTCCAACTTGCCTTCCGCGTCCCCCTGTCCGCCATCGACACCTGCCACGCCGAACTGGTGGAACATGGAGTCGCCATCCTCCGCGCGCCCACCGACATCCCAGAATGGCGCCACCGCACAATATTCTTCCGCGACCCGGAGGATAATGTTGTGGAGATTTACGCGGAGTATTGAGGCGCTAGCATCCCCCCCCCTACCCCGCCGGCGCGCACGCCTTAATCACCGCCTCCATTTCCGCCTGCGCTCCCGGGCCAGAGGCGAAGGGGGCGATGAGCGGGACGTCGATGCCGGAGGCACGGACTTCTTGGATTTTGGCGCGGCATTGTTCCGGCGTGCCGGCGATGCCTGAGGCGTCGATCAGCGCGTCACTGACCGCTGCCGCCGCGCCTTCGCGGTCACCGCGCGCCCAGGCTTCAGCGATGATGGTGGCTTCGTCGCCGAAGCCCTGATCGGCTGTCATACGGTTGTAGCGCGGGAAATACCCGGTATAGGCGGCGAAGCCGGGGCGCATCTTGTCGCAGGCTTCCGTCTTTGTGGCGCCAATTGCGGTTGGCAGCAGGGAGACGATCGGCATGGTGGCGCCGTCTTTGCCCGAGCGCGCGGCGCCGGTGATGAGTTGAGCGCGCACGGTGGCGCCGCTCTCCAAAGTGCTGCGTGTTAAAATAATGCCGTCGGCGAGCTCGCCGGTAAGCTCGGTCATCTTGGGAAAGACGGCGGAGAAGAAGATCGGCAAGCGCTTGCGGTGCGGCGTGAACCACAGTTCAAAATTCTCGCACTTGACGGTCTGGCCGTGATAATGCGCGTTTCCTTCCGCCAACAACTCACGTACCAGCTCCGCCGTTTCGCGCACGCGGGTCAGTGGTTTTGTGTAAACCTGGCCATGCTCAGGCTCGACCTGCACTCTATGGCTTGAGCCGAGGCCGAGAATAAAGCGCCCGCCGGAGAGCTGATCAACCGTTGCCGCCGCCATGGCGATGGTCGGCGCGGTGCGCACGAACACGCTGGTGATCGCGGTGCCGAGGAGGATGCGCGAAGTCGCGGTGGCGCAGGCGGCGAGAATCGCGAACTGATCACCGCCATGGCCTTCCGCCACCCAGGCCGATTCATAGCCCAAGGATTCAGCGAGTTTGACGCATTCAACGATCTCACTGGCGTTGGCGCCGCCGGAAAAACAGATGCCGAGCCGTTCCATGATGTATTCCTCTCGATTGTGGTTGGCGGGATACTACACCGAGCGCGTCCGTGATCGCCCGAGAAATCTGATATCGCGCCTTCACGCCAGGGCTGGTATGGCCCTCACACCAGAGCGCTCAATGCGCCGGAGACACATAATCGTCGGGGCAAAGCGCGATTTCCGAATGGCCCGAGCAACCAGCAAGCCGCAAGCGCTGCGGAAGCATCAGCCCGCCTTGTTGCAAGAGGCGGGCGAGGATGTGGCCGTTTGTCACAATGATTCTCACGCCGGCCGGCGGCAGCAACCACGACAACAAATCCCCGACATGGCCGGCGTCATCGGCTTGGCAAGCGGCCACGAAGGACAGCAGGAACCGCTCGTCCACCGACAAGTGCGGCTCGCATATAGCGCCAATTCGCAGCGGACGGTATCCGGCACAGCAAAAAATACATAATATTTGGTCGATCTCGGCGGCGGCGGCCATGCCGGGTTGTGGGCCAAGATATACGCCAAATCCGGACCCGACAGATTCGATAATCTCCTCCTTGAGCCGCTCTAAATCCGGCACCACCAAAGCCGTTTCGGTATGGATCGCTGACAAGCGCCGCGCCGCCCGGATGAGCGCCGCTTCCGAAAAACTGAGCGCCGCCATGGTCGGCCACGCAGTTGATCGGTGAGAGGAAAGAGTCATTTTTTGTTTCTGGCTTTGTTTCAGCCTGATTTCGTCAAATGCCTGCCGCATCTCATGTGCTCCCCTTACGCTATTGCTCCGTTTGCGCTGTGCGGTCGGTCTGCGCCACGTGGTCTTTCAGTTCCGTTACATCCTCAACGCCACACCACTGACGTCAGGAATACCCGTAGCATCGGGGACACCCGTGACGTCCACGACACTCGACAGGACACAAGCAATTAGCCTTGATCCAATATGCGAATGATTATCATTCGCGTTATTAACTAGCAACCGTGAATTTGAAGGGGCTGTGGTTTTTTGAAGGGGCCAAGACTTGACGGACGATACGGAAGTGTCCGGCGCGGTCACCGAATGGGGCCCCATCTGGCCGCGTTTAGGCCCATAGGCGTGGATTTACGGCGGCGATCCGGGCCTAAAATATTGCCTGGACGGCATTCCGCATCATCAGTTCATCCACAATCAAGCCGGACACGGCGCGCCGACCACGGGCGCTGTTCTCCCGGGTTCCGAGAGCCATTCCGGTCTTTGGCTAAACCGACCTTGCCCGCCTGCTCCCGGCGGCGCGCGCCGCTATTTTTTTAGGAGATCGCGAATCTCTTCCAGCAACAACTCCTGGCGCGAAGGCTCTGCCGGTGCTGCCGGCGCTTCCTCTTCCTTTTTCTTCATCTTGTTCATTTGCTTGATCAAGATGAACACGCAGAAGGCGACAATGACAAAGCTGATGACGGTGTTGATGAACGCGCCGTAATTAAGCGTCGCGGCCCCGGCTTCCCTAGCCGCCGCCAGCGTGGCGTGCGATTCGCCGGAGAGGGTAATAAACAGGTTGGTGAAATCCACATCGCCCAAAGCGACGCCGATCGGCGGCATGATCACATCCGACACCAAGGATTTGATGATGGTGCCGAACGCAGCGCCGATGATAATGCCGACCGCCATGTCGATGACGTTGCCGCGCATGGCGAAATCACGAAATTCCTTAAGCATGAGATATAGTCTCCTCTGATTATTAGCTCGTTTTGGGCGTCTGGCGCGTAGCCTAGGCCGACGGAACCGAACCGGGCAAGAATGTTTCTGCCCCATCACGGCATTGACACAGCTCGGCCGTTCAAGCTGTTGTTGGCCTACCGAATCAGCCCACAAAACCGGCGCAAGGCGCGTAAACTCTTGCGCACCGCCAACACGAGAGCCGCCAGCAAGATGCATCTGCCTTCTCATGTTCAAACACTGATCGTCGGCGGCGGGATTGCCGGCGCCAGCGCGGCCTATCATCTCGCCAAGCTCGGGCGAACGGATGTCGTTTTGCTTGAGCGTAACCAGCTGACATCCGGCACCACATGGCACGCGGCGGGCCTCATCATGCAGCTGCGCTCAACCCACGCGCTGACCGAATTGGCGCGTTACAATGTCGAACTCTACGCCAATCTGGAAGCCGAGACCGGTCAGGCCACCGGCTTCAAACAAAACGGCACGCTCGGCGTCTGCCGCACCAAGGACCGCCTGTTCGAAACCCGGCGCACCGCCTCAATCGCCAAGAGCTTCGATATCGAAGCCCATATGATCAGCCCGGCGGAAGCGAAAGCGCTTTATCCGGCAATCGACGAAAGCATTATCGAAGGCGCCATCTATATTCCGAAAGACGGCCAGACCAATCCGGTCGACAGCACCATGTCGCTGATCGCCGGGGCGCGCCAACGCGGTGTGAAGATTGTTGAAAACTGCCCGGTCACCAAGTTGGAGCGCCTGGCCTCAGGCGAATACCGCGTTGAATCCAGCCAAGGCGTCATTCAATGCGAGACCTTGGTCCTGGCCTGCGGCCTGTGGACCCGCGATCTCGCGGCGCAGCTCGGCGTGCGCGTGCCGCTTTACGCCGCTGAACATTTCTATGTGGTGACCGAGGCCCTGGCTGCCGTCACGCCCAACCTGCCGGTGCTGCGCGATACCGACGGCCATTGCTACGTCAAAGAGGACGCCGGCAAATGGCTGGTCGGCGCGTTCGAGCCGACCGGCAAGCCGATCCGCATGGATCAATTGCCGGGCGATAGCGCCTTCATCCAGCTGCCCGAAGATTGGGACCATTTCGAATTGCCCTACCGCAAGGCCATGGAGATTCTGCCGGATTTAGAGAATGCCGGGATCGCGACATTTATGAACGGGCCAGAGAGCTTCACGCCGGACCTCTTGTTCGCGCTCGGCGAAGCGCCCGGCCTGCCCAACTGCTTCATCTCGGCCGGCTATAATTCAGAAGGCATTGAGTTTGGCCCGGGTGCCGGGCGGGCGCTCGCCGAATGGATTGTCGAAGGCGAGCCAACCATGGATTTGAGCCATGTCGATGTCGCGCGCTACCACCCGTTCCAGGTCAATCGCAGCTACCTGCACCAGCGCACCGCGGAAATTCTCGGCCTGCATTACAAACCCGGCTGGCCGCATTATCAGCCTGAATCCGCACGCAATGTGCGCCACAGCGCGCTGCACGACCGCTGGGCGGCGCTCGGTGCCAGCTTCGGCGAGGGCATGGGATGGGAGCGCCCGATGTGGTTCGCCGCCGATGGCGGCTCGACCGAGAATATCTATTCCCACACCCGCCCCAACTGGTTTGAACATACGGCGCGGGAATGTCAGGCGGCGCGCGAGACGGCGATCCTGCTCGACCAAAGCTCGTTCGGCAAACATCTGATTCAGGGCCAGGATGCCACGCCGTTTCTGCAACGCCTCTGCGCCGGCAATATCGATGTGGCGCTCGGCAAGCTGGTCTACACCCATATGCTCAACAATCGCGGCGGCATTGAAACCGATATCACCGTCAACCGCCTGGCCGAGAATCGCTATCTGATTATTTCATCGGCCACCGTCCATCCGCGCGACAAGGCGTGGATCGAGCGCCAGATTACCAGCGACGATAACGTGACCCTGACGGACGTGACCTCGGGCTATGCCGTTCTCTCGCTGCAAGGCCCGCGCGCGCGCGATATCCTCAGCCAAGTGAGCGATGCCGATCTCGGTAATGACGCGTTTCCCTTCGCCACCTCGCAAGAGATCGATGTCGGCTTTGCCCGGATCATCGCCAACCGCCTGACCTATGTCGGCGAACTCGGCTGGGAACTCCATATCCCGACCGAATTCGCGCAAGGCGTGTTCGATGTGGTGATGGCGGCGGGCGCCGGTTTTGACTTGCAGCCAGCCGGTTATCACGCGCTCGAACATCTCCGCTCGGAGCGCGCCTACCGCGAATATGAGCTTGACCTGACGCCGGAGGATACCCCCCTCGAAGCCGGGCTCGGTTTCACCGTCAAACTCGACAAGCCGGGCGGCTTCATCGGGCGCGATGCGCTGCTGCGGCAAAAAGCGGCCGGCCCCTTAACCAAGCGTCTCGTCATGTTCAAATTACGCGATCCACAGCCGGTGCTGTTTCACGAAGAACTGATCCGCCGCGACGGAGAGATTGTCGGCTATATCTCCTCCGGCGCATACGGCTTTACCCTCGGCGCTTCGGTCGGCATGGGATATGTCCGCCATCCCGAAGGCATCACAAAGGAGCTGATCGCAAGCGGCGATTGGGAAATCGAAATCGCCGGTGAACGCCATCCGGCGGACGCGTCCTTACGCGCCTTTTTCGACCCAACCGGTGAACGGGCGAAGGGCTAAGCGCCTAGCCGCCCGATCACAGCTTCGGGTAGGTCTCGCCGCCCCAGATATGTTGCTCGCGGATGAACGGCAGCGCCTGCTGCGGGTTCTTGGATTCGAACTCGCGCGCCATGCGGTGGCCTTCGAAAACGGAGAGCTGAATAAAGCGCGGCGTGTGGCAATCGCCGACATGGAAAACCGCGTCAATCTCATGTGCCGCCCATTCGGTCTTTCTGCTTTTTAGCTCGCTAAAGAGCGCGGTATTTGATTTCCGCGCGGTGCACAGGATCACACTATCGCATTCCAATTTCGTGACCTCGGTGCCGGCGCGGCGCGGCAACTGGCCGGTCTTTGGCGGCATTTCGATCTCGTAACCGTCGCGATAGGCGTAGGCGAGCGAAACCTTGATTGAATTATCGACCGTCATGCTGTCGATCCAATGCAGCGTATGGCGGGCGATATTCTTTTCGTGCAGCATGCGTTGCAGATTGGGCGCTTCCAGGGTGTTCTCGCAAAACGGTGCCACTTCGCCAAATTGCGTGACGATCGAAACCTGCTTGCCCTGATCGGCCATCATCTCCGCCATGGCAACGCCGGTGAAATAGCCGTCGCTGTCGATTACCAAGACGCGGTCACCGACCTCTTTGCCCGCCATGACCTGTTCCGGCGTGCAGAATTGCGGCGTCGCCGCGTCGGCGCCTTCGATGGTGCCGAAATTGACCGCGTTCAGACCGTCTGTCGCCCATTGGGCGCCGATGGCAACGACAATCTTATCGGCGCCGTAAGTCAGAATATCATCGGCGCTCATTTTGCCGATTCCGGTATGAAGCTCGACCGTTTTGAGTTTGCCGATCTGCCCGGCGCGGTAGCTGATCACCCGGCCCCATTCTGCCAGGCCCGGATAGCGCATGACGTCGCGCAGATGGCCGCCGATCTCATCGTCAGCTTCGCGCAGATGCACGTCATAGCCGCGCTCGCCCAGCACGCGCGCGCATTCGAGCCCGGCCGGGCCAGCGCCGACCACCAGAACCGAACACGGCTCCGGCGCCGGGTCGAATTTCTCCGGGTGCCAGCCACGGCGGTATTCTTCCATCGCGGTGGCGTTCTGGGTGCAAATCAGCGGCGCCTCCATATTGAACTGCGCGACGCAAATGTTGCAGCCGATGCATTCGCGGATGTCGTCGGTCCGGCCTTCTCTAATTTTATTGGGCAGGAACGGATCGGCGATGGAGGGCCGCGCCGCGCCGATAAAGTCGGCCTCGCCGGCGCGGATAATCTGCGCCATGTCGTCGGGGCTGGTTACCCGATTGACGCCAACCACCGGCACGTTGGTTACCGCTTTGACCGCCTTGGTCGCCCAGGTCTGATATCCCGGCTTGAAGAAGCGCGACGGCCCGGCATCGTTGCCCCACTCCATAAAATACGAGATTTTGATGTTCCACAGATCGACCACGCCTTCGCCGCTCATCATCTCGACAAAGCGCAGCCCCTCTTCAAGCTCGAGCCCGGAGGGCCCAAGCAGATTATCGACGGCGATGCGCGTGCCGACCGCAACCCGGTCACCCACCGCACGCTTGACCGCGCGCATGGTCTCCAACCAAAAGCGTGAGCGATTTTCGAACGAGCCGCCCCAGCGGTCCGTCCGCTTGTTGTACATCGGCTGAAGAAACTGCGTCGGCAAAGATGAATCCGAGCCGATGATCTCGACATAGTCGAAGCCTGCCTGCTCGGACATCTTGGCGGCGGTGACATACATCTCGATCAATTCGCGGATATCGTCCTCATCGCACTCATGGCAATAATTCTGATAGGCGGTCTCCGACGGCATCTGGCTCGGTCCGCGCGAAATCGCCAAGCTCTCGCGCACCGGCGCGTGCCCGCCGCCATACCACAGCTGAATGCCGGCCAAGGCGCCGTGCTTGTGCACGCTGTCTGTGGTGTGGCGCAGATTAATCACGTCACCCTCATCCCACATGCGCACGCTGATGTGCGGGGTGTCGTCACTTTCCGGACTGATCGAGCAATATTCCACACACACGGTGCCCCAGCCGCCTTCGGCTTTGGTGGCGCGGAACGCGGCCTGCGCGCCGGGACGAATTGAGCCCGCACCATTACAATGGGGAACCTGAAAAAAGCGGTTTGGCGCCGTCTTGGGGCCGATCGTCACCGGCTCGAACAGAATGTCGTGCCTCGAATCAGACGCCATGGTCGCTCTCCCTAATACTGAATGAGTTCTATCGCTTGATCTTTGGCCGAACCGTTGATGGCGATGGTT